>NZ_JBALOZ010000031.1:0-12975 GCF_036965125.1 Bacillus sp. JJ1503 | reverse complement strand
ACCAAAAAGATTAGGGTGGTAAGGAAAATTGGATTCTCAACAAAATATGATGGAAATCAATCTAGAACAGCAAAAATTAATTTCAAGTCCATTAAGAGTGAAAATTATTTACTTGCTTGACGAACGTCCAATGACGGCAAAGCAGGTGGCAGATGAAATGGGAAAAACAGCCGGCAGTATTCATTATCACATTCAGCAGCTTTATCATGGCGGAATCCTTGAAATTGCGGAAACGAAGGAGAATAGGGGAATTATCGAGAAATATTACCGCTCAAAAGCAACCCATTTTAAGTTAATTGACGAGAATGCTCCTATTCAGGAAAAAAAGACACGTAAGAGGGGATCAAGTTTATCACTTACAGACGAAGAGTTGAAAGAATTTGAAGCAGATTGGGACCAACTCATATTAAAATATTTAAAGAAAACAGTTAAAAGTGATAAAGAGCGCACACCTTATCAAATTTCCTGTCAGTTTGAAAAGCTAATGGATGAGGAGGAGAATTAAATGGCAGGATCGATACAAAAGAATCTTATCCTGTTTCTAATCGGTAAAATGACGGCGGTTCTAGGCTCATCGATTTATGGCTTTGCAATCGGATTGTATATTTTAGCAAAAACAGGTTCAAGCCTTAACTTTGCTATTACGCTGCTTTTAAGTGCTTTGCCAAGAATAGTGCTCTCCCCGATTGCTGGTACATTGAGCGATCGCTTGAATAGGAAGATGATGATTATAACATCTGATTTTGCCTGTGCAATTTGGCTCGTAATTGTCTTTTTCATATTTACCTTTCTTTATCCGGAAATTTGGGTCCTATATTTAGCAACAGCTGTCCTTAGTATCCTCAACACATTTTACTCCAATGCTGTCACATCAGCGATCTACAACATGGTTGGCCCAGATTATTTGCAAAAGGCGATGTCCTTAAATCAGGCAGCCGCTTCCCTTTCCGCTATCCTAGGACCTGTCCTTGGTGGTATATTCTTCGGACTCTTTAACATTACTACTTTCATGATAATTAATATTATTACTTTTACGATTTCAGGATTGGCAAGTGTTTTCATTCAATATGATTTATTTGCAGAAAAAAAGGAGAAAACTAATGGCAACTCTGTGTTAACAGATTTGAAATTAGGATTTATCTACGTTAAGAATCAACCTTTTATTAAGAATTTAATTTTGATTTGTATTTGGCTTAATTTCTGGTTTGCGGTGTTTCCAGTTGCCATCCCGTATCTAGTTCTAACCATTCGAAAGATGGAGTCCATTCAGCTTGGCATTATTGAAGGAACCTTCTCAGTCGGCATGATGGTGATGGCTATTATTCTATCAACCCGGCCAGAGATCAAAAGAAAGGAACTTAGCATTTTTGGCGGGTTGATCGCTATGTCGACCGTTCTAATTTTATTGGGATTGCCGAACGTTCCAGGTATGACGCATATCTCAAATACACTTTTCTTTCCTTATTTAGTCATCATGGTTTTCCTGCTGTCTACTTTTATTATGCTGATCAATATGCCCATTATGGTTCTACTCCAAAAGAGCACACCAGATGAATACCGAGGACGAGTCATGTCTCTCCTTGAAACAGGTGCAAGCGCCATGACACCGCTTGGCTTTATCATCTTTGGTTTCGCTCTTGAAAAGATGCCTGTTTGGATATTACTGGCAGTCTGCGGGCTTAGCATCATAGCTCTAATCCTCTATCATATTAAAAAGAAAACCATTACACCTTATTTACGCGAGGATAACAAACCTAAAGAAGTTGCATTGGAAGGGTAAGAGGCAAGTTTTACAATTAGACAAAAAAACAAACATTTTTTTATTTCTACTTTATTTGTTGTTTTGGCAACGATTATTATGACTGTTCAATCCTTTTCTGGTTTACGGATTGTTGGAAAAAACACCGCAGACTATTATTAGGACCCTGTAACATAAAAGGAAGTCAGGCACCCCAAGGAGGTGCCTGATTTTTTTATCAAGAGTTGGAAAACCCCAACATAGGGAGTTTAATGTAAGTGTTTTGAATGGAGAGCAGAAAACACCTTGATAAAGTTTTCTTAAAGTAATTATTCTTTTTTTTCCGGAATTCCGCAGCTCTCGTCCGTACAGCTAGCATCTTCCATGCCTTCTGCAGAAAGGTCCTGGAAAGCAGGAGCAGCAGATTCTTCTTCCCAAACCTTTTGAAGGGCACCCGCAAACGTTTCAGGGGCTTGGGCACCTGAAATTGCATATTTATTATTAATGATAAAATATGGTACTCCTTTAATGCCATACTGCTGGGCAATTGCCTCATCAATCCGTACATCATTAGCAAAGGCAGTTTTATCCTGAACAATTTTCAAAGCTTGATCACGCTCGAGTCCGGCTGATTCAGCAATGTCAGCCAGTACCTCTTCATCGCCTATGTTCTTTGAATCTGTAAAATAAGCGTGAAGGAGCTTTTCAGTTAGTTCTGGTTCTTTTCCATTCTCCTTTGCAAACTTTGCCAGTCGATGGGCATCAAACGTATTGCCATGCTTCATTTCATCAAAACGAAAATCCAATCCTACGCTCGCTGCTTGTTGTCCGACTCCTTCATTTGCCTGTTTAGCTTGTTCAATACTCATTCCATATTTCCCGGCAAGGATTTCGTGAATGCTTTTGCCGTTATATTTAGGAGAGTTTGGATCTAACTCAAAGCTTTTGAATTCAACCTCGACTTGATCCTTATGGGGAAATTGGTCAAGTGCCTGTTCCAATCTGCGTTTCCCAATATAACAAAACGGACAAACAAAATCTGACCAAACTTGAATTCTCATAAATGACCACCTCAATGATATTTTCCCTCATATTAGCATACTCATTAATGAAACCAATAAAAAGATGCTCATCGTTCCAAGCAGTTAAGGTTTAATTTGAATTTATTGTGGGAAAACTTAAAAAATGGTGAAACCTGGATAAACGATTTAAATATAATGATAATATACGCGGGTTGTACAGTAGTTGTTAGCCATTCGTTTTGGAACAGAGACAAAGCCATTTGTAATCTAACTTCACTCCTAACATAATGTGGTGATAAAAGGTGATATATGATCAGGGTGAAAACTTCACGTTTCAAAATTTACAAGAACGAAATTTAACATTTGATATGGTTTTTACAAGAATTCTTAAGTTCATTAATAGGAGTCCATGTGGTCATTACCGATTAATGGTCGGGACGGATTCACAGGTTCATTGTGATCGGACGATTTTTATTACGGGAATTGTGATCCAAAATGAAGGAAAAGGGGCTTGGGCCTGTATTAGGAAACAAATTATTCCTAGAAAAATGCTTCATTTGCATGAAAGAATCTCGTATGAAACCTCACTGACGGAACAGGTAGTAGCCCTTTTTACACATGAGAAGAAGAATGAAATCATTGATCTAGTCCTTCCTTATCTTTACCACGGAGCAACATTTACAATGGAAGGTCATCTTGATATTGGGATTGGACAAAGAAATAAAACACGGGAATTTGTAAAAGAGATGGTTTCAAGAATGGAATCAATGGGAGTAGAGCCAAAAATAAAGCCTGACGCTTTCGTAGCCTCTAGTTATGCCAATCGTTATACAAAGTAACCCAAAAGAAATTAGCTATATTAATAAACTCCAGAAATGGGGTTTTTATTTTTTTGTTCTATACAAACTATAACAAGTTTGTTATATTGAGTATAGAACAGAATGGAGGAGATAGGGTTGATCATTGTTATTGAGCCCCAATCTGATGTTCCGATCTATACCCAGTTAACGAACCAAATTATGGAGGGAATAGCGAGGGGATATTTGAATCCTGGTGATTCATTGCCTTCTGTGCGTGCCTTTGCCGCTGATTTGGGCGTTAATATGCATACAGTGAACAAAAGCTACCATGAATTAGAGAAGAAGGGCATCATTCACATTATCCCTAAATCAGGTGCCGTTATTAATTCTCCGGTCGTAACAATTGAAGTGACCGATCAGCTCTTAAAAGGTTTTAAACCGTTAATAGCAGAAGCATTAGTTTTGGGTCTAGAAAAAGAACAAATTCAAAAACTTGTGGAAACCATTGTTTCGGATTTAAGAGGGGAGTCATGACCCATTGATACAGAAAGGAAGAGGATCAAATGGATTTCTTACTTTTTTTAATCATTATTGTTTTTTTAGTAGCTATCCAAATGGCAACTCCATTTTTAGTTAAACGAAATATTGTATTTGGTGTTTTCATTCCGGATGAATATGATCGGGATGCCAAGTTAATTTCTTATAAAAAAATATATGCATGGCTCATTTTGATCTTTGGTCTAATTGGAGTAGCCATTTATCTTGTATTGGTGCCGAATGGGGATTCAGTCCATTCCAATTTATTATTGCTGCCACTAGTCATTCAATTTAGTCTCATTTTTGTAAGTATTGCGCTTTATTTTTACTTTCATGCAAAAACCATCCAGTGTAAGAAACAGATGGGGTGGGGAGAAAACTTAAAACAATTAAAAGTGACGGATTTATCTGTCCGCTCAAAAGATGAAATGCTTCCTTGGTATCTATACTTACTGCCAATGGTTGTTACTATTGGGATTATTGGTTATTCAATTTTAAAGTACAGTTTGCTTCCTGAGCAAATCCCTACTCACTGGGGACCAAATGGCAAGCCTGATGCGTTTACAGGAAAAAATCCTTTTTCCTCCATCTCATTGCCGCTAATCATGTTAACCATGCAAGTGATGTTTTTAAGTATTAATGAAATGACAAAGCGGTCTGGCATTAAATTAAGTGCCACAAGGACTGAAGCCTCCAGAATTCGTCAGCTCACACTTAGAAAATATTCGAGCTGGTTTATGTTTTTGACCAATATTCTTATTACGTTGCTTTTTTCCTTTTTGCAATTACAAATGATTCATCCTAATTTAGCCGATGGCACTTTATTAATGGCAATTCCCCTCATATTCGTATTTGTCATCCTGATCAGCTCTGTCCTTTTTGCACTTAAAGTTGGAACAGCAGGCGAAAAGACTGATATCAAGTCTTGGGATGGTATTTCCGATTTTGATGAAGATCGATATTGGAAGGGGGGGCTCATTTATTTTAATAAAAATGACCCTTCCATCTTTATTGAAAAGCGTTTTGGGATTGGCTGGACTTTAAATTTTGCTAATCCGATTGGTTATATCATCTTATTTGGACCGCTTGCTATCATTTTGTTCATTTCCTTTTTCGGTTAGCTAATAAATGTAGGAGGGTTAACTTTGAAGAAATTATCATATCTTCTATTTGTGATGTTAAGTGTTAGCTTATTATTGTTGGGCTGCAGCAAGGGAAATAAAAAAGAGGAAGTTGCAAGTGAAAAAGGGGGAAGTTCATTGGAAAGCATTGAGGGAGTATGGGAAGGTGTTATACAAATTCCGAATCAGCCGCTGCCTATTCAATTAGAGTTTTCAACGGATGGCGGCACTTTAAGCATTCCAGCTCAAGGGTTGGACAAATACCCATTTGCAAAAGTGAAATTAACTGATTCAAGCTTGTCATTGGCTATGGAGCTTCAAGGGCAGCATATAACATTTGATGGTAAAGTAGAGAATGAGAAGATTGCAGGTACATTTAAGCAGCAGGGTCAGTCTTTTCCTTTTGAACTAACGAAGGGAACGGCTGAAGAATCTAAAGAAGTTGGCGATCCTGTACAGATGGAAGTAAAGGATGGAACGATGAATGGATTATTGACCACTCCTCAAGGTGAGGGGCCATTTCCTATTATGATTATTATTGCAGGCTCAGGTCCGACTGATAAGGATGGAAACACAACAATATTACCAGGAAAAAATAATAGTTTAAAAATGTTGGCTGAAGACTTAGCGGCAAATGGAGTTGCGAGTATTCGCTATGATAAAAGAGGAATAGGTCAAAATGTAAGCCTAGGAGGAAAAGAAGAAGATGTGCGTTTTGATCATTTTATACAAGATGTAGAATCTTGGGTTCAGTTCGCAAGAGGGGATAATCGTTTCTCAAAGGTCGGCATTATTGGTCATAGCGAAGGCTCTTTAATCGGAATGACTGCAGCTAGTAAAACGAATGCGGATACGTATATTTCAGTTTCAGGTGCAGGCAGACCGGCCGATCAAGTACTGATTGAACAGCTAGAAGCTCAGCTTCCGGCAAACCAGCTACAAGAGTCAAAGGACATTTTGGATAAATTAAAGCATGGTGAAATAGTTAAATCTGTCAGTACAGAATTGCAATTCTTATTCCGTCCATCTATTCAGCCATACATCATTTCATGGCTCCAGTATAATCCTCAGGAACAATTGAAAAAATTGGAGTGCCCTGTTTTCATCATAAACGGTACACACGATCTTCAAGTTCCTGTTAAGGAAGCTGAGGCATTGCATGCAGCCAAACCAGATTCCGAGCTATTTATCATAGAAGGAATGAACCATGTTCTTAAGGATTCGCCTAAGGACCCAGAAGGTAATAGCGCAACATACACAAATCCTGATTTGCCATTGGCTGATGGCCTAGTGGAGCGTCTGATGGAGTTCTTAGAAAAAAATAATGTATTGGAAAAATAAAAGACAGGGGCATTCTCTTTGTGAGAGTGCTCCTGCTTTTGTTTGTGCTTGATTATTTACGTATTTTCGGGTTGTTCTCTAATTGTAAGCATGTTCCTCAATTTTGGCAGCTACAGCTTCAGTCAGTTCTGAAGTTGTTTCAGGAAGCGAGGTTGTTAATATCGAGTTTGCGACCTTTGCCAGCATTCCTTCGGCTGTAATATCAAGGCAGCCTGTCATAAGTACCTTCGAGTTTCCTTTTTGCTCCGCTAAAAAATATCCGTGGCCCGTAAATTTTTCATTTAGCCCCTTTAAGTTAAATGTCACTTTAGAAGGCTCTTCCCAGCCTGTAATATCAACCTTTAACTCAATTTTCTTCTTCATGAAACCAATATCACTTTTAAAGCACCATGTGGACTCTTTATCACTGAGAATCTGATGTTCAATATATCCGGGTACAAGTGGAGCCCAGTTATTAATATGACTCACAAAATCCCATACAGTCCGAATAGGTGCATTTACTTCAATTTGATGATTATAAATCGGCATGTTTTCCGCCCCTTTAGAAATTATTCATCGTTGCCTTACATGAAAATGTATTCAGATTAAACAAAAGGTATTCCCTTAAGAGTGCAATGCACCCCAAATAGACACTTTTTCATAAACTGTCCACCAAGGGTGCCTGGCACCGTTTTTTTTGAAAAATAATTCTAATGACCTATCGAAGTTAGGAGGAAGGACTCAAGGGTTATCAGTGAGGGATACAGAATATTTCCAATGTTATACATAATAGGGTACTGGAGGTGTGTCTTGTAAAGAGGCAACACAACCAACATCAAAGGAGATGAAAGGATCAATGTTAAAGAAGAATATGAAAGTTTTTCTATTGGCACTAGTACTATTATTAGCATTTTCGCCAATGGGTGCAGGTGCTGCTAATAAAGCGGAAAGCAAATCAGCTGCTCAACTGGCACAATTAGTCGGAGAGTTTGATTTTTCGTCATCGAACAGAACAAGTGTAATTGTTGAATTAACAGAGCCATCCATAGTGGAAGCAAAGCATAAAGGAAAGAGCCAATCCAAGGCAAATCTTGCTAACACTCGTAATCAAGTAAAATCAGATGTTAGCAATGTAGCAAAAAGCTCTCAAGTTATTCGTGAATATGATTATGTATTCTCTGGCTTCTCTGTCGAACTTACAGAAAATGAAATTCCTGCTTTATTATCTGTGCCTGGAGTAAAAGCAGTTTACCCGGATGTCGAATATCAGGCAACTAGCTTAGGAGAAGGGGAAATGATTTCCTCTGAGGAGTACAGCCCAAATATGCTCAATAGTGCACCGCATATTGGCGCCAACGAGGCTTGGGAATCAGGATATACAGGAAAAGGTGTCACGGTTGCGGTTATCGATACAGGGGTTGATTATACCCATCCGGATTTAGCAAATGCTTTTGGCAGCTATAAAGGCTGGGATCTAGTCGATAATGATAATGATCCACAAGAAACACCAGCTGGCGATCCTAGAGGTGATGCAACCACTCATGGTTCGCATGTTGCAGGTACAGTTGCGGCTAATGGCCTTATTAAAGGGGTAGCTCCTGAAGCAAATTTACTTGCTTACCGTGTTTTAGGTCCTGGCGGCCGCGGGACAACGGCTAACGTAATCGCAGGAATTGAAAAAGCAGTTCAAGATGGCGCAGACGTTATGAACCTATCTCTAGGAAACTCTTTAAATGATCCAGATTATGCAACAAGCATTGCATTAGACTGGGCAATGGCTGAAGGCGTTGTTGCTGTTACATCCAACGGAAACAGCGGTCCGAATAACTGGACAGTCGGTTCACCAGGAGGGGCCCGAGATGCCATTTCTGTAGGGGCAACACAGCTTCCATATAATGTATATAATTCTTCTATCTTCACATCTGAGGGTGTAGATTATCCTTCAGCAAAAGTAATGGGCTTTCCAAATGACCAAGCTCTTACAGATCTTAATGGACAAACTTTAGAATTTGTTCATGCCGGATTTGGTTCTCCTGAAGAATTTGTTGGAAAAGACTTTGATGGAAAAGTAGCTTTAATTAGCCGCGGTGCAGGAATTGCATTTGTTGATAAAGCTACTGCCGCTAAAGAAGCTGGGGCCGTCGCAGCGATTATTTATAATAATGTTGCTGGAGAAATTGTACAAGTGCCTGGCACTGATGTTCCAACTATTAGAACAACTTTAGAAGATGGTAATAAATTATTAGCCGAATTAGAAAAAGGCAATAATAAAGTGACATTTAACATTAATTTCGCCAATCGTGTTGGGGAAACAGTAGCTGATTTTTCTTCGCGTGGTCCAGTCATTTCTACATGGATGATTAAGCCGGATGTTTCAGCACCTGGCGTAAATATCGTAAGTACGGTTCCGACTCATGATCCATCTAACCCACATGGATATGGAGCTAAGCAGGGAACGAGTATGGCATCTCCACATGTTGCGGGTGCTGCTGCTCTTATTCTGCAGGCAAACCCGAATTGGAGTGTTGCTGATGTGAAGGCAGCTCTAATGAATACGGCTCAGAATCTTATCAATCCTGCTACTGGCCAAGCTTATCCGCATAATACGCAGGGGGCTGGAAGCATTCAGGTTTTAGATGCGATTCAAACAAAAACACTTGTGACTCCTGGAAGCCACTCTTTTGGAACTTTCTATAAAGATAAAGGGAAGCAAGTAGAAAAGCAGCATTTTACAATTAAAAACCTATCTTCTGAGCGCCAGACTTATAGCTTCGAAGTGAAAATGAACACTGATGCAATTAAAGTTTCGACGAGCAATAATTTAAAAGTAAATCCTGGACAATCCCAAAATGTTAACTTAAACGTACAAGTTGATGCGGGATCCCTAGAACAAGGCTATTATGAGGGCACAATCACGATTAGCAATGGCTCTGAAACGCTCGATTTACCAACGATTCTTTTCGTAAAAGAGCCAGACTATCCTCGTGTGCAATACCTTGGAGCCGGTCAAAATGGCGATGGGCAAATTGAAATTGAAGGATACTTCCCAGGTGGAGCAGAGGAAGTTGAATTATTTGTCTATCTATCCAACAAAGATGGCCAACCGTTAGGTTATTTAGGAGATATTGCTCTTTATAAGGATGTAAAGGCAGGCTACACAACCTTCAAATGGGATGGAATACTTGCAGATGGAACTAAACTTCCAGCTGGGTATTACAATATTTATGCCTACGCAACCTACCTAGGTCAATCAGATTTAGCAGGCACAAATATTTTAATCAAATAAATGATTGAAAAAAGGTCATCGTTCCCATTTGGAATGATGACCCTTTTACCTTGAAGGATTTGCTGTGCATAATACAGCAACTTACATAAAAAATCATGCAAACAATAAAACTCTAAAGAGGTGAGCCTGACTTTTCCTTCAATTCCTCATACCATAATTTCGTTTTGTCAGGATCTTTATCATTGATGAAGATTTTCTTTTTCTCCATTTCAATATAGATATATGGCGAAGAGCCTTTTTGAATAAAGAGAAGGCTGCTGCCGTAGTCCTTAATTTTAAAATGGCCTTTTGATAGTGTTGGCAGCCCAACACCGTTCGTCCTTAATGTAACTTCAGGCATACTATCCATTAATTCAATCCGTTTAATATCAGTCGTTCTCCATTCATCCCCATACATGCCCGTAATTTCAAAACGATTATCATGAACCTTAAGTTCATAGCCTTGATAGCTATAAACGGTGAGAGCAATTATAGAGCCAATTACGGCGACAAAAAGCACAGTGCTAATGATATAGCTTCGCTTTCTCTTACTTAGTGTTTCATACTTTGATAAATAAATGAGTCCGCCCATTAATAAAATTAGCATGCTTCCAAATTGAGCTTCCATTGCATATTTAAAGGAAGTAAAGGAAAGCGGAAGTAGAAGAACCATGACAACGGCAGTAATCAATAATAGGCTCCCGGTTTTCTGTGGTAAACGATTTGCAATTAGCTGCTGCTTTTCTTCTTCTGTACGAGAGGAGAATCCAGAAATAAGATAGTAAGCTTTCTTATAGCGAATGGCCCAGCCTATTAAACTGAAAATGATTATGAGGATGAGTTGTGAAATGATAAGTCCCCACATAAAATCTGCCTCCTTTTGAAAACTCTATTAATTATATACAAACATTGGTAAAAATAGGAGGCACTTATATTATTTTATTAAGCCAATCGAAATAAGTATTATTAACTATCTATTTTCCTAATAAAAGGTACCAAATCCTTATTCAGAAAATATAGACTATTTCATATGATTTATTTAGGAAATAGAAATATTTTAAAGGAGTGGTGTATTTGTTAAAGGTCTTATCTAGTTCTGCATTAGCACTAACATTAATTGGAAGTACTGTTTTTTCAGCGGGGGTCAATAAAGATGTAACCGCGAAAGAGAAGAGTACATATAATCTTAATTTAGCTCATTATGTAGGAGCTTCACCTGAACTTGCAGAGCAGGCAAAAAGATTTGGACTCGATCTTTCAAAAGTCGACCCTGCTGAAAAAGCAGCTAAGCATGGGACGAAGTTTCAGCAAGCTGGGAATAATCATGTTGCTTATAGAAATGCAGAGGGGGATATTCCTGTTCTAGTCATTCTAGCAAAATATAAAGATGGTGATGAGCCTGTCGGGGATATGCCTGGACAAGTTCCGGCCCATTATTATGAAGATTTAATTTTCGGAACGGAATATAATCCATATGAGCTTGAACAGTTTAAACAGTATGCTGAGTTTAATGGAGAGAAGGCTCCAACAAATCGAACGATGCAAAATGTTTACAAAGAATCAAGTAATGGAAAAGTAAATCTTGTCCGTAAAGAAAATACGGAATTTGTGTGGGTTGAAATGCCGAAGGGAGCTTCCTACTATTTAGACCAAGAGGGGAATTATGCCGAAAGTGGGAAATATGTCCTTGGGAATGAAAATGGGGATGCCCATATGGGTGAATTTGTTCGTGATTTATTGAAGGCAGCAGATGAGCAAATAGATTTCTCCCAATATGCGGAAAATGGAGAGGTGCCTAATATTTTTATCGTCCATGAAGGAACTGGGGCTGAATTCAGCAGGGATCCTGCACAAATCTGGTCTCATAAATGGAACCTATTAAGTGCTATGTATTATGGAAAGTACTATGAAACTGGTAAACCTGCAGATGTTCACGCAGGGCTGAGCCAAGGTGAGTGGATTAATAAAACAATAGCTGAAGACATGACTTATGATGGCGTAGTCGTAAACAACTATAATATTCAGCCAGCCATTGGCGGAAATGTTTCCGGATTTGATACAGCTACTGGTAAATATGATGAATCTAAGATAACAGGCCCATTCCCAGCACAAACAGGGGTGTATGCACATGAATTCGGTCATGCTTTAGGATTGCCTGATTTCTATGACACGGTTTATTCATCTGAGGGAGTTGGAAACTACTCCATGATGGCAGGCGGCTCATGGATGCGCTATCCAGACAATGCTGCTTATTCTGGGAACTCTCCAACGCATTTTGACCCATTCTCAAAAATTTTCTTAGGCTGGGCAAATCCAATTGAAGTTTCACCAGAAGATGGAATTCAGGAAATTACTCTTCCTCCGATCAGCCAAGCTTCTGCTAATAATGGAATTGTAAAAATGGCAGTCCCAGGCTCAAATGAAACAGAATACTTCCTATTTGAAAATGTCCAGCAAGACGGGTTTAATAAAGGGTTAATTCGCCAAGGCCAAGAAGCTCACGGATTAGTTGCATGGCATGTGGATGAAAATATCATTAACCTTTATCAAACTGCAGGCTTTCGGCCGAACAATGTGGAAAACTGGATGAACAAGCGCTTCCAGTACAATCAGTCTGAAACGGCAAGTGATGGAACAGTTGTGACACATTATGGTCTCTCTGTCCTTCAAGCTGACGGAAAATATGATCTCGAGAAAAATGTAAATCGCGGAGATGTGGGCGACTTCTTCAAAACGGGAAGTAAGCTAACACCTGTTTCAGGTAAGGTTCATACAGGATCCTATTACTTCTGGAAGGGCCAAAACTCAACACCTGGTGATTCCGGAATCCATGTAACCGATATTGTTGAAAATAACGATGGCTCCATTACGGCTAAATTTTTCTACAATTCGAACCAAGGAAATAAATAATTAAAAAACCTGATCCCTTAATTTTTTTTAGGGATTCAGGTTTTTTTAAGCATTTTAGGATGATTTCATTCTAGCCAAAAATGCTGGACGGACATTTTGAGAGGGAGAGGCTCTTGAAAAGTCCAAGCAGAAATGCAGGACGGACATTTTGAGAGGGAGTAGTTCTTAAAAGTCCAAGCAGTAATTGCTGGAAGAACATTTTGAGAGGGAGTGGTTCTTGAAAGTCCAAGCAGTAATGCTGGACGGACATTTTGAGAGGGAG
>NZ_JBALOZ010000030.1:0-19504 GCF_036965125.1 Bacillus sp. JJ1503 | reverse complement strand
TGCTTGTCGGGGGTGGGCGAGGCGCTTCCGCTTTTCTATTTTGCAATCATATCCATCTCTAGTAAAATCGATAGACAGTCCTCTTTTGAGTCTTATTATAAAAGAGGACAAAGAGAACCCTTTAACAAATTTTTAGAACTGTATTGCAAAAAGAAATTAAACAAAGTATACTAGTCATCGTGAACTTCTATTATTTTGTTTATAGTGGCTACTTAAAGGGTTAGGACCTCTTTGGACTAACTTTCCCCCGTGGTAGTTATCTGGAAATGTAGAATGTCATTATTATTGTTAAAGGGGGAAATTTGAATATGGAAACGATGGGTCGTCACGTAATCTCAGAACTTTGGGGATGCGATTTTGAAAAGTTAAATGATATGGATTTTATTGAGCGTACTTTTGTAGATGCAGCATTAAAATCGGGTGCTGAAATCCGAGAGGTGGCATTTCATAAGTTTGCACCACAGGGTGTGAGCGGAGTTGTTATCATCTCTGAATCGCATTTAACTATTCACAGCTTTCCTGAGCATGGTTATGCCAGCATTGATGTATATACGTGTGGAGATCTTGACCCTAGCATTGCTGCGAACTACATTGCAGAGGCGTTAGGTGCAGAAACGTGTGAGAATATCGAAATTCCACGCGGGATGGGTCCAGTTCAAGTTAAACAAGCGCAAGCTAATGCTTTATAATAACAAAAGGCATGAAAATTCAGAGGTGTATTTTATACACCTCTTTTAATTTGCCCATTTTCGGACTCATTAACTATTGGGCTTTTATCTAAAAAATAGTACAATAATAGTACCCGAGCATTTTGAATGAAAAGAATCCGGAGCTGATTGTATGAAATGTCCTTCATGTCAAAATAACAATACACGTGTACTTGATTCTCGTCCTGTTGATGACTACCGTTCCATTCGGCGCAGACGAGAATGCGAAGCCTGCGGATATCGTTTCACAACCTTTGAAAAGGTTGAGGAAATTCCTCTTATTGTCGTCAAAAAAGAGGGAACAAGGGAAGAATTCAGCCGTGATAAAATATTACGGGGTCTTATTAAAGCTTGTGAGAAACGTCCTGTTGCCCTGAAAGAGCTGGAAGAAATTACTTCCAGTGTCGAGAAGGAACTCCGCAGTAATGGTGTCTCTGAAATTCAAAGTGAAGCTGTTGGTGAAATGGTAATGGACAGGCTGGCTAAAATCGATGATGTCGCCTACGTAAGATTTGCATCGGTTTATCGGCAGTTTAAAGATATCAATGTCTTTATTGATGAATTGAAAGAATTGATTAAGAAAGAAAAGGAATAAAAGGGGCACGTTCTTTGAGCTAAAGAAATCTTTAGCTCTTTTTTGGTAAATGATTATTATTGAATTGAAAGGTTGATAAAATGGTTCAGCATTGGCAGGAATTGGTTCCGATTGATCGATATGTGGTAGCTGCTAGCGGGCTTTTGCATGCTTATGACCGAAAAGTGCTAACTTTTTTGTATCAGCCCTTAATCGGATCTACTTGTTTTAGTTTATACATGACATTATGGTCGGAGTTGGAAGAAAATCGATTATGGTCCAGCTCTAATTCACATCACAGCCTGATGAATTTTATGGATTTAGGCTTAAATGAGATTTACAAAGCCCGTATAAAGCTTGAAGGTATTGGGCTTATGAAGGTTTATGAAAAAAAAGATGAAGATGCCAGATCATTTATTTACGAATTGATCCCGCCTTTAACACCGGAACAATTTTTTTTAGATGGAATGCTAAATATATATTTGTACAAAAAAATTGGTAAAAATCAATATTCGAGATTAAAGCGGTTTTTTTCAGAAGATAAGGTGGATTCTAAGGGGAATTACTTTGAAGTTACCAAATCATTTCAGGATATTTTTATGACAAGTCATATGGACTCTATTTCTTATGATTCAGAAGCCGAAGAGATGATGCAAGCTTCAGAAGGGAAAAGTTTTATCAGAAGAGATGAACAGGACCGTATACAAATCATTCATGATACATTTAATTTTAAGCTTCTTGAAGCTGGACTAAATGAGTCCCTGATTCCGAAAGAGGCTTTCACAAAAAAAGTAAAAAATGCGGTCAGCAATCTTGCTTTTTTATATGGAATAGATGCGATCCAAATGAAAAATATTGTCATCAGCGCCATTACAGAAGATAATGAAATAAACATAGAAGAGTTGAGGAAGTCTGCTCGTGATTGGTACCAATTTCAACATCATGATCAGCTTCCATCATTAGTTGATCGAACACAGCCAATGGCACAGAGGACGCAAATAAAGGAGCCCGAAACGAAGGAAGAGGAATTGCTTCGTGCTTTAGAGATTACTTCACCTAGGCAAGTGCTAAAGGATCTTTCTGGTGGGGCAGAGCCTTCAAAAGGGGATCTGCAAATTATTGAAGGTGTTATGTTTAATCAAAAGCTGCCTCCGGGGGTTGTAAATGTACTGATTCAATATGTCATGCTGAAGACAGATATGAAATTAACGAAAGGCTATGTAGAAAAAATAGCGAGCCACTGGGCAAGAAAGAAAATAAAAACGGCAAAAGCGGCTATTGATTTAGCCAAAAATGAACATAGGCAATATATGGAATGGGGAGACGGGAATAAGAAACCAGCTAATTATGCAGGAAAAAAGAAACCGATTCGAACGGAAATGCTTCCTGACTGGTTTGACGAAACAGGTACCCCTGCACAAGAATCAATCAATAAACAACAGGATGAAGATCTTGAACTGAAAAAGAGAGAACTTCAAGAAACAATAAAGAAGTTACGTTCAGGAAAAGAGGCTGACTAATGGAAAGAATTAATGACACATTAAAACGATTGGCTGGCAGAGAGGATTTTCAAAAAAGATATGAAATGCAGCGCAGGGAAACATTAAATAATCCAGATGTGAAGGCCTTTCTCAAAAGCCATCAAGATGAATTAACCGAGAAAATGATTGAAATAAGCATGGTGAAGCTTTATGAATATTGTAATCAAAGCAAGGAATGTAATCGATGTCCAAGCTTAGATGGATGTGTGAATTTCATGAAGGGCTATCATCCAAAGCTTGTTATAGAAAGAGGCAGCATTGCATTACATTACGACAAATGTCCTCGAAAGGTTATGGACGATGAGAAACGCAAAAATGAAAAATTAATTCAAAGCTTGCATGTTCCAAGGGATATCCTTGAGGC
Source organism: Bacillus sp. JJ1503 (assembly GCF_036965125.1). Lineage (NCBI taxonomy): Bacteria > Bacillati > Bacillota > Bacilli > Caryophanales > Bacillaceae > Bacillus > Bacillus sp. JJ1503. The sequence goes on along the minus strand of NZ_JBALOZ010000030.1, from coordinate 16,318 downwards.
TTCCTTTGATTCCATTTATGAGGATGATGAAAGAATTGATGCTGTTCAGAAGGCTGCTTCGTTTATTATGAATTATAAACCAGGCTCCAGACAGAAGGGATTATACTTTTATGGGAAATTTGGAGTTGGAAAATCATATTTACTAGGTGTTATTGCTAATGAATTGGCTAAAAAAGAAGTTTCGTCCATGATTGTGTATGTCCCTGAACTTTTAAGGGAACTAAAAAGCTCAATTGCTGATTCTACTCTTAATGAAAAGGTTGAGACTATCAAAAAAGTGCCTGTTTTAATGTTTGATGACATTGGTGCAGAAGCGATGTCTAGCTGGACGAGAGATGAGGTCATGGGACCCATCCTACAATTTCGAATGCTCGAAAGCCTGCCGACTTTTTTTACTTCTAATTTTGATTTTCAAGGACTGGAACATCATTTATCCTACAGCCAGCGAGGAGAAGAAGAGAAAATGAAAGCCCGGCGCATAATGGAGAGGATCAGATATTTAGCGGAACCAGTTGCCGTGGAAGGACGGAACCGCAGAGTTTAGATGTTAAAGCCTGAATAAACGGTATACCTATTGGTTTTCACTGGAAAGAGTTAATAAAATTATTTAGAGCTGTCCTATTCTCAGGATGGCTCTGTTTTTTTAGAGATGAATTTATCGCAGATTAACGGGCTGTAAGACCCCCACTTCAAGAAGTTGAGTAAAACAAAAAAATTCTAAGTGGGGGATCAACAGCCCGTAAAGGCCCGATTGGTTCAACTAACAATCAGTGGGGGATGAAGGAAAACCCCCACTGATTGAAGTTTCACTTTATTATCCTCAACATACATATGAATTCTTATCAGCACTTCTATTTTGTCCAAATTCCCCATATACATTTAAAACAGAATACTATATAAAGGGGGGATTTGGTTGATCGAAATCACTTTCCAGAAGACCGAGGATGCTAAAAATCTTTTTAGATATTTACAATATTATTTAGCTTCTTCCGCACTTTCCAATAAAAATATTCTTCAAATTGAAGATCACCATATAGTTCGAATCCAGATCGAGCCACAAATGAAAAAGGATTTAGAAATGATAAAAGAAGTTTTCTATAAGTTTATTATTACTAGTAAACAAGATAATTGGTTTCGCAGAATTATAGCTGAACATTATTATTATCAGGATGAGGAGGAACAGCAGCAAATTCTTGAGATTATTCATTCCATCCTAGAAGGAAATAGAAAGGACCTTACCACTTTCCTGAGTGATGTAGATATGGAGGGGAATATTAAAAATACGATTAATGAAATCTTCCATGAGAATATTAACTTTTCCTTCGATTCCTTTGTGAAATTTAGATTGCGTCCAATAATGGACCAAATGGCCAAATATGTAGAAATTTCAATAGATGAATATAAAATGGAGCAAGAGTACCAAATGTTTATTCAAACTTTAAGGGATTTTTTAACAGGTAGAGAAGCGAAGTTCGACCACATTCATTTACTAATTGATGATGGCATTCATTTTTTTAATGAAAACTATGATGAAATGAAACGGGCGGATTTAGCACATATGATTGATAGAAGGCTTCTGATTAATCACCCTGTTTATGTGGATTCAGTTACGATTGCCCCATTGCTTTCCATTGCACCGGCCATTATTTATCTTTATACCGAGTATAAGGAGCAGGCACTCGTTAGAACAATCCAAAATATTTTTGAAGAAAGACTCGTGATAAGCTCAACTAGTAAATTTTATAAAAATAAAAGTATGCTAACGTATACAGCTGATGAAAAAATATAAAGATGCCCTTGATTTTCCTGAAATAACAAACTATAATAACGTACATAATATGAAGTGCATCAATTCTTAATAAATATAAGTTTTGATAAGGACAAGGGTATTCTTTTACGGTTTAAAGAGAGGGAAGGCAAGGCTGGAACCTTCCTAACACGAATAGAATGCTTACCACCTTTGAACTTCAGCTCGGAAATGGGCTGACGGTCACAAGCCGTTAAATTGCTACAAGTCATTTGACACATATTTTTGTGAAATGAGAAGTAGGGTGGAACCACGTGTTAATTACAACTCGTCCCTTTTTTAGGGACGAGTTTTTTTATTTTTATCCAAATAGGAGGATTTGCTATGTCAGATTTAATTAAAGTATCGTTTCCCGATGGGGCTGTAAAGGAGTTTCCTAAAGGGACGACAACAGAAGATATCGCTGCTTCTATAAGTCCTGGACTTAAGAAGAAGGCGATAGCAGGTAAATTCAATGGCGAAATGTACGACCTGCGCCGTCCAATTGAAGAAGATGGAGCGGTCGAAATCGTTACTCAAGACAGCAGCGATGCATTGGAAGTACTTCGCCACAGTTCAGCACACTTAATGGCACAAGCGATTAAGCGCCTATATAAAAATGTTAAGCTCGGTGTAGGTCCTGTCATCGAAGGCGGGTTCTACTATGATATTGATCTTGAGCAATCCTTGACTCCAGAAGATCTGCCGCTTATTGAAAAAGAAATGAAAAAGATCATCAATGAAAACATTGATATCATTCGCAAGGAAGTTAGCCGTGATGAAGCTGTTAAATTGTTCAAGGAAATTGATGATGAATATAAATTGGAGCTGATCGAAGCAATCCCAGCGGATGAGACAGTGACACTTTATGAGCAAGGAGAGTTTGTTGACCTTTGCCGCGGTGTTCACGTGCCATCTACTGGCAAGCTGAAGGAATTAAAGCTACTAAGCATTGCCGGTGCTTACTGGCGCGGAAACAGCGATAATAAAATGCTGCAGCGCATATATGGAACAGCTTTCTTTAAGAAGGAAGATTTAGCAGAGCATTTGCGCCTGCTTGAGGAAGCAAAAGAACGTGATCACCGTAAGATCGGGAAAGAGTTAAATTTATTTACAAACTCACAAAAAGTAGGACAAGGCCTGCCGCTATGGCTTCCAAAAGGAGCAACAATTCGCCGTATCGTTGAGCGCTATATTGTTGATAAGGAAGTACGTTTAGGCTATGACCATGTGTATACACCAGTTATGGGAAGTGTAGAGCTATACAAAACGTCTGGTCACTGGGACCATTACCAAGAGGATATGTTCCCTGTCATGGAAATGGACAATGAGCAGCTCGTTCTTCGTCCGATGAACTGTCCGCACCACATGATGATTTATAAAAATGGCATTCACAGCTACCGTGAGCTTCCAATTCGGATTGCAGAGCTTGGAACGATGCATCGCTATGAAATGTCTGGAGCATTGTCTGGTCTTCAGCGTGTACGTGGAATGACATTAAATGACGCTCATATCTTTGTCCGTCCTGACCAAATTAAAGAAGAATTTATTCGTGTTGTCCGGCTTGTACTTGACGTGTATAAAGACTTTGGCATCGAGGATTATTCTTTCCGCTTATCTTATCGTGATCCGCAAGATAAAGAGAAGTATTTCGATGATGACCAAATGTGGGAAAAAGCACAAGCCATGCTGAAAGAGGCTATGGATGAAATTGGGCTCGACTATTTCGAGGCTGAAGGAGAAGCTGCTTTTTACGGTCCAAAACTGGATGTACAAGTAAAAACTGCTTTAGGCAAGGAAGAGACTTTATCAACAGTACAGTTAGACTTCTTATTGCCTGAGCGCTTTGATCTAACTTATATCGGGGAAGATGGCAAACATCATCGTCCAGTCGTTATTCACCGTGGTGTTGTTTCAACAATGGAACGCTTTGTAGCCTTCTTAATTGAAGAGTATAAAGGGGCATTCCCAACATGGCTTGCACCTGTTCAAGTTCAAGTCATTCCTGTTTCGCCAGATGTTCACTACGACTATGCAAAGGAAGTGCTTGAACAACTTAAAGCTGAAGGCTTCCGTGTGGAGCTTGATGACCGAAACGAGAAAATTGGCTACAAAATTCGCGAAGCTCAAATGCAAAAAACTCCATATATGCTTGTAGTCGGCGATAATGAGGTAGCCGAAAAGGCGGTCAATGTTCGTAAATATGGAGAGCAGAAATCTGAAACAGTTCCATTTGCAGATTTTATTGCGGGATTGAAGGAAGAAGTTAAAAGATAATTGAGATATATCGACAACTTTCCGAATATATCAGCGACTTTCTAGAGCTCTAAAGTTTGAGAAACTCTGCTCATTTATTGGAAAATCTCAAAAATGTATTGCATGATTCCGATACATTTGTTACAATTTTCTTCGTTGCAACAGAAATGAACGTTTGACATGAAAACATCTTTTGTGATATAGTTGCTAAGGTAAATTGAATACAGTTTGAGGAAAAGAAGAAGCACCCGCTTCTCACCTGATTGACGCAAAGAGCAGTTGGCAGGTTTTACGTAAACATTGTTGTTTAAATTTTGTACGTAAAGTGTGGGTGTTGTCATCCACACTTTTTTTATTGGATTTAAACAGATCTGCGTCTCTTTGGAACAGATATGTTATGTATTCTTGCGAATGTAGCTTTCGTCCGGTGCAATAGGCTCTAATGCCTTCTTGACCCAAATGTTGTGTTCGCATATTAACCTTGGAGGTGTCTAACTATTAGCAAAGATATGTTGTTAAACGAGGGCATTCGCGCCCGTGAAGTTCGTCTTATTGACCAAAACGGCGAGCAATTAGGAATCAAGTCAAAAATCGAAGCACTTGAAATTGCTGCACGAGTTAATCTTGATGTTGTTCTTGTTGCACCGAATGCAAAACCTCCTGTAGCCCGTATCATGGACTATGGAAAGTTCAAGTTCGAGCAGCAGAAGAAAGATAAAGAAGCTCGCAAAAATCAAAAGATTATCAGTGTTAAAGAAGTTCGTCTAAGCCCAACAATTGATGAGCATGATTTTAATACAAAGCTTCGCAATGCAATTAAATTCCTTGAAAAAGGCGATAAAGTTAAAGCATCGATTCGATTTAAAGGACGTGCCATTACCCATAAGGAAATTGGTCATCGTGTATTAGTTCGCTTTGCTGAGGCTTGCACAGAAGTAGCTGCTGTAGAATCACATCCGAAAATGGATGGCCGCAGTATGTTCATGATGCTAGCACCTAAAAACGAAAAGTAAGAGGAGGAATTCCAAATGCCAAAAATGAAAACTCACCGCGGCGCTGCTAAGCGTTTCAAAAGAACAGGATCTGGAAAACTTAAGCGTCACCACGCTTACACAAGCCACTTGTTCGCTAATAAATCTCAAAAACAAAAGCGTAAGCTTCGCAAAGGAACTCTTGTTTCTTCAGGCGATTACAAACGCATCCGTTTCTTATTAGTAAATCTTAAGTAATATCCGATATTAGGAGGGAAATCATATGCCACGTGTAAAAGGCGGTACAGTTACTCGCAAACGTCGTAAAAAAGTTCTTAAATTAGCTAAAGGTTATTTCGGTTCAAAACATACATTATATAAAGTTGCTAACCAACAAGTAATGAAATCTTTAATGTATGCTTACCGTGATCGTCGCAACAAAAAGCGCGATTTCCGCAAACTATGGGTTACTCGTATTAACGCAGCAGCTCGCATGAACGGTCTTTCTTACAGCCGTTTAATGCACGGTTTAAAGCTTGCTGGCATCGAAGTAAACCGCAAAATGCTTGCTGAATTAGCAATCGCTGACGAAAAAGCATTCGCTGAATTAGCATCTGTAGCTAAGCAAAACTTAAGCAAGTAATATATCTGCCATTCTCGATTAGAGGATGGCTTTTCTATTTTGGAGGTATAAATCATGCTAAAGATATTTATTACTTTGTTTATCATTATTAATATAGCGGGTTTTTACTTGATGAAAATCGATAAGAATAAAGCAAAAAACCATCAATACCGAATAAGCGAAAATACATTATGGCTTGTAGCCATTTTTTTCGGTGCTACTGGCATGACGCTAGGGATGAAAACCTTCCGTCATAAAACAAAGCATTTCCAGTTTAAATACGGTTTGCCGGTACTATCTCTCCTTGAAATAGGTCTCCTCCTATTTGCATTTAATCTTTTGTCATAACTGTCGGAATCCCTCAATAAGCTGTAAAAGAAGACAGCAAGGATTTTAAGCATTAAGAGGGTGAGTGAAGATGAATGATCAATTATCATTGCTATTTGTGATGATTGAAACAGCCGGAATTTTAGCCCCCATTGCCTTTATATTATTTCATATTTTAAGGCAATTTTTCTTTATTCCTGTTCCTCTCGTATGTCTAACAGGAGGAATTTTATTTGGCAGTTTTTTTGGCAGTTTATACTCGTTAATTGGTTTAATGCTAAGCAGTATTCTTTTCTATTTTCTTATTAGCCGTATGCCGAAAACACATGCTAAACTATCAAACTTAAAAAAACGATGGTTTGGGGAGTATCGGAATCTAAGTGTAGGTCAAATAGCTGTATTAAGGCTTATCCCCTTTATTCATTATCATTTACTGAATTTTTGCCTAATTGAGCGAAACAAAAGCTTTCAGGATTATCTTAAGAATTCATGGATAACAAATCTGCCTTTAGCCATTTTCTACACGGTGTTTGGAGAATTTATAAGTAGGTTTACTCCATCAATGATTCTCATCATCTTACTCTCCCTTGGGGTCCTTGTTTTCATATTAAGGGAAAAAGTAACTGTGATTAAGTGGAGGGAATTTTTTAAAGCTGCATAAAGAAAAAACGTTCGGGATTTTCCGAACGTTTTTAACTGTGTTCATTGAATGGTGTTTCGGGTGTCTTACTTTTTTCCATAAACTCTTTGATGGGACTTTTCCAGTCGATTTTTGCATTCGGGTAATTTTCGTATACTTTTCTTTCGATAAATTGTAAATCTTCTCGAACCATTCCTTTCAGTGAGGCAAGGTTTCTAGGCCAAATAAAGATAGAGATGACCTCAAAAGCGTTTTCAGTTGTCCCTAAGTATTTTTCCCCTTCAAACAAAACTCCTTTATAAGTAATCAAAAAGTTTTTACGCACATTGTTAGAATCATCTAAGAAATAATACCGTTTCTGCTCATGGGCCAGTTCGAGTTTCCGTTTCGGATTTAATAAATATTTGAACACGCTATATATGAGAAAAATTATAATAGCAAATAGCAGGAAGCGTATTAGCCACATCATAAGAAGCCCCTCCAATTGTATTTTCCTTTCATTACGAATAACCCAACAAAAAAGTTTCAACTTTCTATACTTTTGTTATAATTTTTTTATAATTATTTATAAGTAGACCTAAAATTAGGATGGTGTAAAATGAATTATCAAAAATTATTTACTATGCAAAAAGGACTGGATGAACATATTGAAACAAAGCATCAGCTGCAGAATGAAAATTTAATTGATCGTAAAGTGTTGGCATTACTTGTAGAATTAGGAGAACTTGCGAATGAAACGAGGTGCTTCAAGTTTTGGAGTTTAAAACCCTCATCCCCTAGGGAAACTGTTTTAGAAGAATTTGTGGATGGTGTTCATTTTATTCTTTCACTTGGAATAGAGTGCGGTTTTTCACAGGAAAGTGAATATTTAGGACAGAAAGAAGCAAAAACTTCTATAAGTGATCAGTTTTTGCATGTGTTTGAGTTAGTAAGTATGTTCAAAAACAGCAAGGCATTAGAGGATTATAAAGAACTTGTTCAAGCCTACATACAATTAGGAGAGCTTCTGGGATTTAATGCAAAGGAAATCGAGAAAGCATATATTGATAAAAATGAAGTTAATTATGAAAGACAACGACAAGGGTACTAAATGGGTATTTTCTTTTTGTTATTAGAAAATTTTAGTATAATAAAACCGAATACATATTAAGGGAGTCGAAATAATGACGAAATTAGATGCAACGTTAACGATGCTAAAGGATTTAACTGATGCAAAAGGGATTCCTGGCAATGAGCGTGAACCCCGCGAAGTCATGAAGAAATACATAAGTGAATATGCCGATGAAGTGACAACTGATGGACTTGGCAGTTTAATTGCCAAAAAAGTCGGGAAAGAGGACGGCCCGAAAATAATGGTTGCCGGCCATTTAGACGAAGTAGGTTTTATGGTTACAAATATTGATGATAAAGGATTTCTTCGTTTTCAGACCGTTGGCGGCTGGTGGTCACAAGTCATGCTTGCTCAGCGGGTAACGATTGTGACAAACAAAGGGGATGTAACTGGAGTCATCGGTTCAAAGCCTCCGCACATTCTTTCTCCAGAAGCAAGGAAAAAGCCAGTAGACATTAAAGATATGTTTATTGATATCGGTGCTTCTAGCAAGGAAGAAGCGAAGGAGTGGGGCGTGAAACCTGGTGATATGGTCGTTCCATATTTTGAATTTACAGTGATGAATAATGAAAAGATGCTTCTTGCAAAAGCATGGGATAACCGTATTGGCTGTGCGATTGCCATTGATGTTCTAAAATCACTTAAAGATGCTGATCATCCAAACATTGTTTATGGAGTAGGAACAGTTCAGGAAGAGGTTGGACTTCGTGGTGCCCGTACATCCGCACAAAAAATTGAACCGGATATTGCTTTCGGGGTGGATGTAGGAATCGCTGGAGATACTCCTGGCATCACAGAAAAAGAAGCATTAAGCAAAATGGGTAAAGGCCCTCAAATCATTCTTTATGATGCGTCCATGGTTTCTCACAAAGGCTTGCGTGATTTAGTAACAGATACAGCTGATGAATTGAATATTCCATATCAGTTTGATGCTGTGCCAGGAGGTGGAACAGATTCAGGTGCTATTCACTTAACACATAATGGAGTACCTGCATTATCCATTACGATCGCTACCCGCTACATTCATTCGCATGCAGCCATGCTTCACCGTGATGACTATGAAAATGCTGTAAAGTTAATTGCCGAGGTCATTAAACGCCTTGATAGAGAAACGGTTGAAAAGATTACGTTTCAATAATTACAAAGAAAAAAGATGAGCCAACTAGGTCATCTTTTTTCGCTTATACTATTTATTTCAATCCATTCTCCAATGTTTGAAGCATCTCCTGTTTATCTTGATCAGAGGAGTTCTTCCAAATCACTTCGAATAATACTCCTAATCCAGGGAGCATTTTTTCCTCTCCGTTTTGGATAGCATCAACAATTGTATCCTTTAATTCGTCTTGTGAATTACCTGAAACATTGTGTATAATTGCGTTTCTTAAGTTTAAGTTCATTGACAGCACTCCTTCCGTATAATCGAATCGTTATTATGATTTCATTTTTTGGATTTATTATGTATTTTATTTGGGCTATAATAAGAAAATTGGAGCAAAAAATAAAGGAGAGTGAGAGTGTGAAGTATATTCACTCTGCGAATAACCCTCAAGTTAAGCAATGGAAAAAGCTTTTAACGAAAAAGGAAAGAGACAAAACGGGAACCTTTTTAGTCGAAGGCTTTCATCTCGTTGAAGAAGCATTATTAAACGGACGTATTGAAGAAATTGTGGTCAGTGAAAATACTGGATTGCCGCCTTCATGGAATTATGGAGAAATTCCAGTAACGTTAGTAACGAATGACATTATTCAAAGTTTATCTGATACGGAAACACCTCAAGGGGTAATCGCCATTTGCCGTCAGCCCGAGTTTAACGCTGATCAAGTTAATGGAAACAAATATTTGCTAATTGATGCGGTTCAAGACCCTGGGAATTTAGGCACGATGATTCGAACAGCGGATGCTGCGGGCGTGGATGCTGTAATCATTGGGGATGGTAGTGTAGATAGCTATAATCCGAAAGTACTCCGCTCCGCACAAGGCAGTCATTTTCACCTCCCGATAGTTAGAGGAAATCTTTCTGACTGGATTAGTAAGCTTACGAAGGAAAACATCCCTGTGTACGGCACGGCATTAGAAAATGCAAAAGAGTATACAGAAATTGAAACTAAGGGGAGATTTGCCTTAATAGTCGGCAATGAAGGAAGCGGCGTACGAAAGTCGATTTTGGGAGAAACAACTGATAATCTTTATATCCCCATTTACGGAAAAAGTGAATCATTAAATGTAGCTATTGCAACAGGGATTTTGCTTTATTACTTAAGAAATTAGTAATTGGGCGCTTTTTTTCAGAAAACCGTTTGAAACTATGTGAAGAATATACTATAATAACAGGAAAATTATATTGTTATAAAACAATGATGGAGAAAAGTAGCTTGCAGGGAACTTTTCAGGGAGAGAATGCCTAGACTGAGAGCATTTTCAAAGGGAAGGCAAGGGAAATTTCACCTCCTGAGTTGGCATCGGGACCATTATAAAGTTACGGCTGACTAAGCCGCTTCCACTTTTCAATGTAAAGATGTTCCGGCTTATTGCCGTTATCCGAATGAAGCGAATACATAAAGCGATCAATACATGCTTTTTGTGTTAAAAAGGGTGGTACCGCGAATCCAAAACCTCGTCCCTTTATGGGATAGAGGTTTTTTATTTTGGAAAAAACAAGTAAAGGGGATATGAAAATGGATACATATGTTCAAACAGAATTGGATCTAGTTTTAGAAGAGTTAAACAGAGCTTCAAACTTATATAAGATTGACGTTGATCCACTTAAACAGCAGTTGGAGGAACTAAAGCAAAACGATGCATCCGCAAATCAATTTGCACTTCTTTATTCATTAAACAAAATCTCAATGGACCAGCCAAACTGGACCTTTCTTGCAGCTCAACTATATTTAAATGAATTGTATTCAGAAGCATCAAAAAATCGAGGATATAAAATGAATGTAAAATATGGGGATTTTTATAGCCTCATAATGAAGCTGACTAATATTGGTATTTATTCAGAAGATTTACTAGCTTTCTATTCAAAAGAAGAAATAGATCAATTAGATATACTGATTGACCCTGAAAAAGATTATTTATTTAACTATATTGGTTTGTTCCTCCTTGTTGATCGTTATCTTGCCAAAGATTATGAGAAAAATATTTTTGAACTGCCGCAGGAACGATTCATGATCATTGCTATGACATTAATGAAAAACGAAGATAAAGCAAAACGAATATCTTTAGTCAAGGAAGTTTATTGGGCTTTAAGCAATCTATATATGACTGTTGCAACCCCAACACTTTCTAATGCCGGAAAAAGCTACGGACAGCTTTCTTCTTGTTTTATCGATACAGTCGATGATTCCTTAGATAGCATCTATTTAAATAATTGGGATATTGCCAGATTAAGTAAGGATGGCGGGGGAATCGGCATTTATTATGGAAAAGTCCGTGCTTTAGGTTCTGACATTAAGAAGTTTAAAGGAAATTCCTCTGGTGTCATTCCTTGGATTAGACTTGTTAATGATACGGCTGTCAGTGTCGATCAATTGGGGCAAAGACAAGGAGCCATTGCCATCTATTTAGATGTTTTTCACAAGGATATCATGAATGGGTTTTTAGATTTAAAGACAAATAATGGGGATGAGCGCAGGAAAGCCCATGACATATTTACAGGAGTCGCAATTCCTGACCTATTCATGAAGAAGCTTGAAGAAGTTGATGAAACTGGTAAAAGCATTGGCGAGTGGCACACTTTTTGTCCCCATCAAGTAAAACAGGTTATGGGATGGAAGGATGAGAATGGAAACCCATTGGGACTTGAGGATTATTATGATGAGGTCGGGGAAAAACACTTTACGAGAAAATACGTAGAAGCAGTTAACCATCCCCTTCTTCCTAGAAAGAGCTATCGTGCCATGGATATTATGGCTAGAATTATGGTTTCACAATTGGAAGCTGGCACCCCTTATATGTTTTATCGTGATGAGGTTAATCGCCAAAATCCAAATAAACATGTAAATGGAAATGGAAGAACGTCTATTTATTGCAGCAATTTATGCACAGAAATTATGCAGAACATGTCAGCGACGGTCATTCAGAATGAATATCAAGACGAAGATGGAAATATTATTATCGTTCGCAAGCCTGGAGATTTTGTTGTATGTAATTTATCTTCTATTCATTTGCCAAATGCAGTTAGAGCAGGCGTGCTGGAACGCCTCATCCAAATTCAAATGAGAATGCTCGACAACACAATCGACATTAATCAAATTTCAGTAGGACAAGCAAAGTGGACGAACCAGAAATATAGAGCAGTTGGTTTAGGAACATTTGGCTGGCATCATCTCCTTGCTATTAAGGGTATGCATTGGGAATCTGACGAAGCGGTTAACTACGCAAATGATCTATATGAGGATATAGCCTATTTTACAATACGTGCCTCAATGGAGCTTGCAAAAGAAAAAGGTGCATATAATTTATTTCATGGCTCTGAGTGGCAATCAGGTGAGTATTTTAAACGGAAAGATTATTCATCTGAACGATGGATGGATTTACAAGAAGATATCCAAAATTACGGAGTCAGAAATGGTTGGATGATGGCTGTGGCTCCGAACTCTTCAACAGCAAAAATAGGGGGATCAACAGACGGTATCGATCCTCTTTATGCTATTGAATATGCCGAGGAAAAGAAAAACTTCAAATTCAAAGTCACCGCACCTGATTTAGATCATAACACTTACAACTATTATCGCCGTGTGAGACACGAGTTGAACCAAATATGGAGCATCAAACAGAACGCAGCAAGGCAACGGCATATCGATCAGTCCATTAGCTTCAACCTTTATGTTCGCCACGATATAAAAGCAAGAGAATTATTGCAGCTTCATTTAGAAGCCTGGAAGCACGGTTTAAAAACGACCTATTATGTTCGCAGTACTTCACAAACTGAAATTGATGAATGCGAAGCTTGCCATAGTTAATATATCAACGATTTTCCAGATATATCGACGACTTTCCGAATATATCGGCGACTTTCCGAATATATCGGCGACTTCCCGAATATATCGGCGATTTCCCGGATATATCAGCGACTTTCAATAAATATCAACGACTACCAGTAATAAATTGAAAACCATTTTCAAAAGGAGCGATTCCATGGCACACCAACAATTATTAACAAAAATAAAATTGCTAAATCCTGAGTTCCCAAATAAATCTACTAGTCTAGTAAACGGTCAAGCATCGGGGATCCTAAATTGGAATGACATTAGATATCCACAAATGTATCGAATGTATCAAACTTTATTAGCTAACTTTTGGAAGGCTCAAGAAATAAATATGCAGGATGATATTAAACAGTGGGACTCCTTAAGCACAACTGAACAAGATGTTTTTTTACGAATTAACACGCAGCTGGCATCACTTGATAGCTTACAAACGCCTATGATGACACAAGTGATGGATTATGTAACAGACCCAAGCTTTAAAGCTATATTTGCTGTCATTTCGCAGCAGGAGGCGGTTCATAATGAATCATATTCTTATATCCTGAGTTCTCTTATCCCTATTAGTGAACAAATTGCCCGCTTTGACGAGGCAAAGGATGATACCATTGTTAGGAAGCGAAATCAGCTTATTCTTGAATCCTATGAAAAATTTAGAAACACCCCCTCTTTACAGCACTTATTTGAGCTTGGAATTAATTCAATTAATTTAGAAGGAATTTATTTTTATGCGGGCTTTGCCTTTTTCTATAATCTGGCCCGTCAGCAAAAGATGCTAAAAACGAGTTCCATGATTAGTTATATTCAACGTGATGAAATGCAGCATGCCTACTTCATTGCGCAATTTATTCGTATCCTTCTTACTGAAAATCCTGAATTAAATACAGAGCAAAATATTCAATATGTATATGATACAATTCATGCAGCAGTCCAGCTTGAAAAGGAATGGGCTCATTATATATTGAAGGATATTCAAGGAATCGATTTAGATGAATTTGAAGGCTATGTTGAATACCTTGCTAATAAGCGGCTTCGGCAATTAGGTCTTCAAAACCTATATAAGGAACAGGAAAATCCAATGCCTTGGATCCATGTATTCAGTGACGAAATGATGAATGAAACGAAGTCCGACTTCTTTGAACAAAAGTCTCGTACGTATACAAAGGTTTCTCAAGATAACGGTTTTGATGAGCTATGAGAATTGGCTTAATTTATACCTCGATTAGCGGAAATACAAAAGAATTGGCATTAAAATTATATGATCTGTTCAAGAAAAGAAATTTAGATGTTTATTTATATAGCATTGAACAATTTTCATGTAATCGGTTAGATGAATTTGATGCGGTTGTTGTTGGTACTTACACTTGGGGTGATGGGGAAATTCCTGATGAAATGATTCCTCTTTATCGGGAGTTTGAGAAAATCGATAGAAGCAACATGGTAACAGGCGTATTCGGGACAGGGGACAGTTTTTATCCTCACTACTGTGGAGCTGTTGATATATTCAGAGACCTATTAAAAGCAAAAACAGATTTATCGGTCACTTTAAAGGTTGAATTATTGCCTCAAGAACAAGATCTAACGAAATGTATAAAGTTCGTTGATTTATTTCTAGCTCGACTTGAAAATTTGATATTGCATTGATAAATGATAAAATGTAATAGAAATATTTAGCAATGTCAAAAAAATATAGGGAGTGTTGCAGATGGCTGTTGATGTATATTTTAACTTTAATGGAAATTGCCGAGAAGTAGTTGAATTTTATGCTGACGTTTTTGGAACAGATAAACCACAAATTATGACGTTTGGTGAGGCTCCTCCAAATCCAGAATATCCTCTGCCAGAGGATGCAAAAAATCTTGTCATGCATGCAAGGCTTAACATTAGCGGAAGCAATGTCATGTTTTCAGATGTTTTTCCTGGCATGCCTTTTATTAAAGGAAATAATATTAGCCTTGCCGTTGTCAGTACGAATCTTGATGAAGTGAAATCTCAATTTAACAAAATAAAAGAAGGCGGTAAAGTAGAAATGGAGCTTCAGGAAACCTTCTGGAGCAAATGCTACGGACAAGTAACTGATAAGTTTGGCATTGCATGGCAATTTAATTATGATAATGGCGAAAAAGTCATGTAGTTTTATCTAATACGGATTTTAACTCTTAATTAAACACGCTTGTTCATACATAGATCCATTTAAAAATAGACCTATAAAAAGTCTTATATGACTGTTTATAGGTCTTTGTAATTTCTTAATATTTCATTACTCCACCAGTATTGGCTGATGTCACAAGCTTCGAATATCTTGCTAAGTAGCCTTTTTTCACCTTCGATTCAAAGCCCTTCCAATTTGCTTTCCGTCTTTCCATTTCCTCATCAGAAATTTCCAGCTGTATGGTGCGTTTCTTTAAATCAAGCTCGATGATATCGCCATCTTCTACAAATGCGATTGGTCCTCCCTCTGCAGCTTCAGGAGAAATATGGCCGATTGAAATTCCTCTTGATGCACCTGAGAAACGTCCGTCTGTAATTAATCCAACCTTTGCTCCAAGCCCTCTTCCTACGATTTGTGAAGTAGGTGCAAGCATTTCCGGCATACCAGGACCACCTTTAGGCCCTTCATAGCGAATAACCACGACATGTCCTTCTTGTACTTTACCGGTAATGATTCCAGAAAGTGCGTCTTCTTGAGAATCAAAGCAAATCGCTGGTCCTCTATGGTAGCCGCCAACTGATTCATCAACTGCACCGACTTTAATAATCGAGCCGTCCGGAGCTAAGTTTCCAAATAATACAGCTAGTCCGCCCTGCTCAGAATGTGGATTATCTAATGGCCGAATAACATTCTTGTCCAAAATATCACTGCCAGCAACATTTTCGCGAATTGTTTTTCCTGATACAGTTAAACAATCACCATTAAAGGCACCTGGCTTCTTAAGAAGCTCATTGATAATGGCGCTAACCCCGCCTGCATTATGCACATCTTCAATATGGTAGTCTGAGGCAGGCGCAATTTTCGCTAAATGCGGTACACGGGTTGCAATTTCATTAATACGCTCTAAAGAATACTCAATCTCAGCTTCATGAGCTAAGGCAAGAGTGTGAAGAACTGTGTTAGTAGAACCGCCCATCGCCATATCCAAAGCAAATGCGTTATCGATTGCATCAATTGTTACGATATCACGAGGCTTAATATCCTTCTTAATAAGCTCCATTAATTGCTTAGCAGATTGTTTAACAAACTCTTTACGTTCCTCAGCGACAGCTAGAATTGTCCCATTACCAGGAAGTGCAAGGCCAAGCCCTTCCGCTAAACAGTTCATTGAGTTGGCTGTAAACATCCCTGAGCAAGATCCGCAAGTTGGACAGGCAAGCTGCTCGATCTCTAGCAATCTTGCTTCATCGATTTTACCAGATTGGAAAGCCCCTACCCCTTCAAATACAGATGTTAAGTCAAGCGGATTGCCAGCACTATCAGTTCCAGCCTTCATCGGACCGCCGCTAACAAAGATTGTTGGGATATTGAGGCGAAGCGCTGCCATCATCATTCCAGGTGTAATTTTGTCACAGTTAGGAATACATACCATTCCATCGAACCAATGTGCCGCAACAACTGTTT
>NZ_JBALOZ010000029.1:0-6147 GCF_036965125.1 Bacillus sp. JJ1503 | reverse complement strand
GCTCAGCTGGGAGAGCGCAACGCTGGCAGCGTTGAGGTCAGGGGTTCGAGCCCCCTATTCTCCATATTAAGAAACCCTTGCGTAGCAAGGGTTTTTCTTTTTTATTTTTTATCAACAACGGAAATTATATTATAAGTGTGCACCTTTAGTTAACTAAAGTTTTTCATTATGTATAAAAAAATTCTTTTCAAAGCGCTTAGCTGCTCCAACTTGAAGAACTTCGTTAACATGTGAATACAAATCTAAAGTAATTGAAACTTTAGAATGTCCAAGCCTTTCTTGAACTACTTTTGGGTTTACTCCATCAATCATTAATTGTGTCGCATGTAGGTGTCGTAAATCATGAATTGTAATCTTGGGAAGTCCTGCTTCAACAAGTAAACGGTTAAAATCCCTCAAAAGATCTCTTGGATCTTTAAAAGTGCCTTCCAATGAACAGAACACCATATCTTGGTGACTTATAACCCTCCCGTATAATTCTTTTTGTCTCTCTATTTAATTGTAATTTCTTGATTAAATATGAAGTAATTGATATTTGCCGTTTAGATTTCGAAGTCTTTACATCCTTTAAAAATAATCCTCTTTCTTTAGTTCTGGCTAATGACCTTACAAATATAGAAAGCTATAGACTAGACCGTTGGTGTAATTGTGAGAAAACCGTTGTAGTCCCTTGATACATGGAGCTGATTGGGGTACTGGTGTCCCCCTCGGTCTTCAAAATCGCTTGTGACTTGCGTGCCAGGTTAGCTGGGTTCGATTCCCAGGCAGTCCCACCAAAAGTATTGTATCAACGTTTTTGAACGTTTGGAATAATTTGATTAGAAAGAACCGTTTTACCCATTGACTGTTTAGGGTACTATCAAATAGACTTTGAGCCTCTTTTGCTTTGTTGGGACCCTCAGCAAAGCGAAGGGTTTTTTTTATGGCAGTACAAAGTAAGAGAAAAGAAGAAAGTTGGTATCCAGCCGGTTATTCGTTGAAGAAGAGGGGGCAACCCCTTGGGGTGGAAAGTCGTTAAGATATTAAGTTTTCAACTTTTAAATTAATCTAATGAATAATTATATATATTTAGTATATTTGTATCTTTCTGTATATTCCTGTAGTCCATCTTTAAAATAAAGATTGTAATCAATTATTTTAAAGGAGGATAAAAGATGCCTATTCGTAAGCTCAGTTTTTTGTTCGTTGCCCTAGTCCTGCTGATTACCCAATTTCCACTAGGCTCAAATGCTCAAAATGGTAACGCTGATTGTAGTAATCTTACCGATCCATCTGTCAATGGTTGGGTTGACTACGAACAAATGGTAAAAAGGCTTCACCAAATTGAACAAACAAGTTTTGGACGTGTGGAATTGGATGTTATTGGGCAATCGCGCCTCGGCAAGGACATATATGCAGCCCGTGTTGGAACCGGCGATCGTGTCATGCTTGTTACCAGCGAAATTCATGGTAATGAGAAAACTGGTACTGAAGCTTTGTTGCAAATGTTAAAGGAGCTGGGATCCGGCAATAATCCCGAAATTCAGGCGATTCGGAACAACGTAACTATCGTTGCTGTGCCAAAGTTTAATCCAGATGGAGCAGAATTGAACCAACGTCAAAACGTTTTCCCATGGGAAGAAGTCGTAAACACTTTTCCACAGCTTAAAGATGCCAAGCAAGCTTGGTACTACACTGCATCTAGAGGCGGTTTCGATGTTAACCGCGATTTTAACCCTGACCTAAACTATGAACCTCGTGCCGAAGATATGACTAAAGATGGAAGCCAACCTGGATTTTTCTTAACGAACGAGTCCCGTGTTCTTCGTAACCTTTATGTTAATTTGAAAAAAGAATTTGGTGAAGTTGAGGCGTACGTTGATTTACATCACATGGGAGCATGTAACAAGAATGAGGGTAGTGATCAATATGTTACAGTTTCATTAGACTATCCGCCGCTTGGTCCTGAAACCAATTCTAAATATCAACAATATACACAACTCGACCAGGAGAAGTCCAGACGATACGCACTAGCGGCAGCGCTTGGCATGGAAGATCACGCTGGAAATGGTAATGCCGAAACTTCCCCATTCTGGGGTGGAGCCAGCCGCTATTTCCACCCATCTGATCGAGACTTGCCTGGTCAGGCCAGATCATCTTTTGCTCTCAACGGTACTGCAACAGTTCTGTTCGAAGTTCGTGGACAGCAGCATAACTGGGGCCAGAAACAGAAGGGAATGCTAACTAAAGCAGTAAAGAACGGGCTGTACGGTATCGCCAATGGCATGGCTGATGGATCGGTAGACAGGCTTAACGGTAATGATTTCTACAATTTACCAAAGTACTGGTAGGTCATTTTGATTCTGTGTCTCCATCAAAGCTCAGGACTGCTAAGCAATTAGACGGAAAATGGTATAAGGAAACACCTCCGAAAACTCGGAGGTGTTTCCAAAAACTTGACTTAGTAAAAAAAAATTAAAGAAGTCAAACAGAGGTATTCATTATCAATGCTCGGACATTAGCCGTTTTGCTTCAAAATATAGGGTTTGGATAAACTTTTTTGCATTTATGCGAACTAGAGTGTTTGAAAGTGCTTGCTCTTTTTTTAATTCAGCCATTCTATCCCTTACAGTCTTAAACTCAAATAGTTTAGGAGCATAATTTTCGAAGATTGGATTGGAGTAATCATCCAGTCCAAGTGATGATAGATGATTTAACGATTGATAAATTGTCCTTCTAACACGTTGTTTCGAAGCTTTCATTTCTCTCATTAATTCACTTTGGCTTACGGAGTTTCCAAGCTTTTTTTGAGCCAATTGTATAAATATATCCTTTAGTCGCGGGAAACCATTCGTAAATGTCTCAGTCCGTTCGCATTGGAATAAATACTCTAATATATTTAATAGGTCTCGATATCCGCTTTCACCCATAATTCCTAAATCAGATAAAAGAATCTGACCAGAATCTATTATGGTTGGTACCAATGAAGCCGCTTGCTCATGTACAAAAATTTGATCCAGCGCAATTATATTACTCAATGATTGATGGATGTTTAATATAGACTTCTCCAAACGGATCCGTTCGCTCACTTTTTTTATTACAGATTTAACTTCAATCTTGTTAATAGGTTTCGTTATGTAATACTCAATACCAAGGGAGTATCCTTTACTTACTAACTCTTTTGACTCTACCAGTGAAATCATAATAATTTTCCCTTTAAATTCAGGTTTAATATTGCGGATTGTTTGCAGCCCATCTCTTTTTGGCATTAAAAGATCAATAAGCAAAATATCTGTTTTCTTTAAGGTTAATAGATTTCCATCTATGAGTGTACCGTCCTCCGCTTCACCTGCAATAACCCCAAGATCTTCGTCTTCAATTATTTCCATTAACATGGATCGAATGACAATGTCATCATCTACTATGTAAAAGAACATAACATCACTCTTCCTTGACCAAATAATTAACTGGTAATTTTATAGTGAAGATCGTACCATCTACTTCTGGTTCACTTTTCAAAAGTATCTTGCCTTCAAGTTCCTCAACGATTCTTTGTACATATGACAGTCCTATCCCTGTTGATGAACTTCCATCGCTTTCAAATTTTGAAGTGAACCCAGGTTCAAAAATTAAATTCTTTCGTTTATTTGGGATGCCAGGACCGTTATCACTTATTTGAAAATGAACCCAATTATTTTGTTTGGAAACAGAAATCTTCACAACTCCTAATTGTTTTATGGCTTCAATAGAGTTCATTACTAAGTTATTAAGGATCGATAGAATTTTAAAAATATGATAATCCGGATGAGCCCCGATAATCACTTGTTTAAACTCAATCTCTTTTCCTAAGGAAAGTGCATAATTTTTATTAGCTCGTATAATAAGATCAAGTAGTTCATATATGGTCATGTATTCGCTAAAACTTTCATCCGATATTAATTTGGAAAGTCCAGCATAAATTCGCTGGTTATCCTTTTTTATTTCGTGTATCTCTCCGACAATTTTTAATGTTTTGGCGGCAAGACATTGAATTGGCAGTGACTCCTTTTGCTCTTCAAACTCAATTAGTTTTTGATATAAAAAATAGGAATCCTGTGTTATTTTTTCACTGTTTTTTAATGTTTTCTTTAAGTGGATTGTTTCTTCATATAAGCTTGAGATAATCATGAGAAGATGAGCATTTTGTTGGCGTGTTTGCTTAACTGTCAGTTTGGTGTTATATAATTTCAGGAGATTGAAAAATCCTATCGTAAAATAGCTGCGAAAAATGGCAATCACGATTATTTTATATATACCGGAAAGAGAAGAATAAGCGTCGAATGCAATGTATTGAAAAGTGATTTCCGCAATGCTGGATGATATTTCAATGATAATACCCAAAATCCCCATTAGCACTGGACGATGATGTAAGCGATTCATTTTTATGGCATAGAAAAGACAGGCAAAAGTTAGATAATAAAAAAAAGTGGGATAATGAGCAATAAAAGAGTCCGTAAACACCTTACCGTAAATAATCAGGTCTAATAGGATTCGAAATAATACAACCATGATTCCTACTATGAAACCAGAGAGAACAGACGGTATTTTTCGTAGAAGTAATAAAGAAAAGAAAAATGTCGGTGTACCGAAACTAATCCGAAACGAATCATTGAAAGGATAAAAAAATAATTGACCCGCCAAAGGAACCAATATCAACATCAAAATAAAAATATAAGGATCTCTTTTGTTGAGTAAAAAATTCAAACCATCCACATCCTGAACTTTATAAAAGTAATTATATATATCGATGTGAATTAAAGCTAGAATTTACAGAAAAAACAGTCTATTCCGACTAGTTTGTATTGCGTTAGTCTTTAATGAAGTGGGAGGAAGGTCATACGATGCCAAGATTATTAATTGGTTATGAATAGGATCCTGACAAGCTACTACACGCGTTTAGTTTTGGAACTTTTAAATAGAAATTATCATGATTTTGCACTCCCAACCCATGCATGAAAACAGTTCTTCTCGGACCATAATTGTAGTGACACAAACAGTTTGTTAGACATGGCTTTTTAAGGTGGATCGACCCTGGAATAGAAACTGTTTGAGTAAGTTTGGTGTTCAACCCTTTGTTATAATATTGAAACTTTATTAACACAACGCTAGTGGAGACATAAGTTTAAAAAAATATTAGTTATAAATGCTCCTTGAAGTTGGGAGATTAATCGTTCAGGTTTTTACGTTATTTAAATTAAGGAGAATTTGAAAAAGAGAATACAAGCTTATGACCTGTCGTACTGGAGCTTGTTAACATTAAACACCAATATTATAAACACAATTTGTATATGTAGTAATGGAAATCCTCGTTTTGCCTTCTATATTATAGATGAGCTAGAGAGTAACGGAGTGTTTAGCAAAAGAGCATCCAAACACAAAAGGTCATTAATAGCATCAGAGTAGTACTTGAAACGAAGTGGAAAGAGTTTAACACATGAAAAACCGTTTAGTAAAATATACTAGCATCAAAAACCCGCTATTTACTCTTGTGATAATAATGACAAGTCTAAATTCTGCATATAGAACCTTGAGTTAATTGCCTAATATGAAATTAGTTTAGAAACGTAATTAGATTAAAACCTAATTACATTACTGGTTAGTATTTTGTTTATCTCTTAAGTATAAAATTTATATAATATAAAAATTGGCTGTCATCGAGGATCACAGTGTCATCAAGTTTTATTAAGTGTTATCGTCCAGTTCAGAATAGAAGTGTTCCTACCCACATATTGGCGATGTAGGGTAGATGACTATTTTATTTAACGAAATACCTATAGCAATCATGGAAATTACCTTCAAAATCATTTCTTCAGAATTACCCTCACCGCCCTTTTCTACCAATTGATTGGGGGACTGCTTCCAAATTTCGCAATAAAAAAATATAGGATCAAAATGCCTCATTCCTCCTTCACACAATTATGCAGAGTTAATTAAAAGTGAGCTATTTAAAATAAATAGTTTATTATATATTGAAGAATAAAATTAAGCCTAATTTTCATCTGAAATTAGGCTTAATTTTAACTATCACGTTAGTGGGACAAGAAAAAGAGCTGCTTTTCTTTGTTAATCTCAATCAACCCAATAGTTTAAGTCCATTTATTAGCAATTTTCTTAAATAAGAATTTAAAT
>NZ_JBALOZ010000028.1:0-2743 GCF_036965125.1 Bacillus sp. JJ1503 | reverse complement strand
GTAATAAGCATATAACAAAAATAGCGATGTTAGTTATACTAACGGTTATATTAGGAACGATCCTTTTCTTTGCCTTTATAGCGGCAACCGCAAATGTTGAAACTTTAAAGGAAGGTTTAAAGCAATCAACTGTCATATACGATAAAAATGAGGAAGTCGCAAGCAGCTTGGCAACGAATCGTTCGGAAGGGATTGCCATTGAAGAAATGCCTGACTATGTCAAAAATGCTGTTGTTGCAATTGAGGATGAACGATTTTACAAGCATAATGGGTTTGATGTGAAGGGAATAGCCCGAGCCTTCTTTAAGAATATTTTTGCCGGCAGAATAACAGGTGGAGGCAGTACGATTACCCAGCAGCTTACGAAAAATGCTTTGCTTTCATCTGAAAAAACGTATAAGCGAAAAATTGAAGAATTATTCCTTGCTGTTGAAATTGAAAAGAAATACAAAAAGGACGAAATTCTGCAAATGTACTTAAATCAAGTTTATTTTGGCAGCGGCGCTTGGGGAATTGATCAGGCATCCAATAAATATTTCAATAAAGGGGCAAAGGACTTAACTATTAGTGAGTCTGCCCTTTTAGCTGGATTGTTACAGGCGCCTTCTGCACTAGATCCGTTCAGAAATTATGACCGAGCAATAGAGCGGAGAAATGTTGTCCTTGGAAAAATGAAAGAACATGACATGATAAGCGGAGACGAATATGAAAAAGCCATCACAGAAACGATCCAATTAAATGAAGGAAAAGGCAGCTTTATCGAAAGAAAATATCCATATTACGTTGATGCAGTCTTAGATGAAGCCATTCATAAATATGGCTTAACACAGGAAGAAATTTTTACTAGAGGATACCGAATATATACCGAAATGGACCAAAATTTACAGTCAGGGCTCGAAAAGGTATATGAAAGTGACTATTTATTTCCACGTGGACGAAATGGAGTGCTTGTTCAAAGTGGAGCAGTTCTTTTAGACCCGGCTTCTGGCGGTGTAAGAGGACTTGTAGGCGGAAGAGGCAGCTATGTATTCCGAGGCTTTAACAGAGCCACACATATTAAAGCACAGCCTGGATCAACCTTAAAGCCTTTAGCTGTTTATACTCCTGCACTTGAAGAAGGCTATCAGGCTACATCCATGCTTAAGGATGAACCAATGTCCTTTGAAAAATATAAACCAGAAAATGCGTCAAAGAAATATTCCGGTGAAGTTCCAATGTATAAAGCAATAGAGGAGTCTCTAAACGTTCCTGCCGTTTGGCTACTCGATCAAATTGGTCTTGAAAAAGGAATTGATTCGCTGAATCGTTTCGGAATTCCTTTAGAAAAGGAAGATGAGTATTTAGGTATTGCATTGGGCGGCATGCACAAAGGAATTTCCCCATTAAAGCTCGCTGAGGCTTATTCTACATTTCCAAACGGGGGAAAACGAAAAGATGCACATTTAATTACAAAAATTGTTGGCCCGACAGGTAACGTGATTGCTGAAAGAAAGAAGAAAACAGTGAAAGTAACTTCAAAAACCGTAGCCAATCAAATGACATCGATGCTTCTAAATGTCGTTGAATCCGGAACAGGAAAAGGAACAAAAATAAATGGCGTCCAGCTGGCGGGAAAAACGGGATCCACTCAGCTGCCTTATAAAGATATAAACGGAACAAAGGATCAATGGTTTGTTGGATATACTCCAAATTTAGTTGGGGCAGTATGGCTTGGCTATGATCAAACAGATCGGGAACATTATCTATCAAGCAGCAGCTCCAAAACTGTTGTCCCATTATTTAAATCTATTATGGAAAACTCTATCCCCTATGTTGAACAAGCAGAATTCTCCACGAAATCTGTAAATGAAAAGATGACCGAAAAAGAGTTTCAGGAAGAAGTTGAAAAGACGATTAAGGATTCCGCAGAAAAAATTAAAGAAGAGCTTCCAATATGGAAAGAGAAGCTTATGGATGGTGTGCATGAGCTAGAACAATTTGGGGAGTTCCTTAAAGAGAAATGGAAAAGCATGATGAATAAATAGAATTCAAAAACCGGGGAAACCCGGTTTTTTTCGACAGGAAAGAATACTCTCATTTTATTAATGGTATAATCAAAATAGCTTTGCTAGCAATTTGATAATAGTCGATATCAAACTGCTAGCAAACAAATAGCATTCGCTATAACACTTTCAAACAGGAGGCACATTCGCACTATGACTGCTGATAAAAGAATTCAACTGAATGTCCGTATAGCAAAAGAAACTTCTCGAAAATTGGATGAAATTGTCCAATATTATCAAGAAAACATGAAGGTTGGCAGGATCTATAAAGGAGATGTTTTGTCGGATATAATAGAAAAATCCTATGAGATCATGAACAAGCAAAAACAGATGAATAAAAAGTTTTAAAGGCGTTTAGGAGACTTCTGCTTTACAATTCTTATTTTATTCTTGGTAGAATATTGTCAAAATAGTTAGAAATGGATAATATTTAATTAAGGATGGTGATATTATGCGGCCTAGAATCCGTAGAAGAGGGATAAATCTTGAAGATTTTAAATTTGGTCTAACAACCATTTTTCTGCATGTATCATTTTATGGATTAATTATTTTTATTTTAGTATTATTTATTGAACTATTTAGTTAAAACAAAAAGCATCAATTACTTTTATTTAGGTTATCAATAATGGTATGATAGGAATTGATTTTTACAGAAGGAGATGATTTTATGTCGAAAAAAGGATACATATTAATGCAAAATG
>NZ_JBALOZ010000027.1:18364-24044 GCF_036965125.1 Bacillus sp. JJ1503 | reverse complement strand
AGATTTACAAAAAAAGAAGCCCTTCCCAAAATGGAAGAGCTCCCTATTAATCTGTTTTCAGTTTTTTAATATGCAATTTTTTCGATATGAATCCTTTAGATGGTGAAAATAAAAATACGAGTGCAAATAGAATTCCGTTCATTGTAGCCATGCTTCCTGAGATTGATACATCCTGCCAGCTTGCCAAATAGTACCCCATAATGGCCGCACCTACTCCGAAAATTGCACTTAATACAAGCATTGTACTTAATTTATCTGTTAATAAATAGGCAGATGCACCAGGTGCGATTAACATCGCAACAACTAAAATAGCACCAACACTATCAAAGGATGCAACTGTAGTAATTGATACCATCCCCATTAACAAGTAGTGGATCAGCAAAACTGGAATTCCAATTGCTGCAGCCATGCTCGGATCAAAGGATGTAATTTTCAATTCTTTGTAAAATAGCAGAATCATAATTAAGTCGATGATAAGCACAGCAGAAAGCATTAAAAACGCTTTTGGCAATTCTGGTAAAGGGCCCCACTGCACAAGATCCCAAGGGACAAATGTGATTTCCCCCATTAAAGCATGATCAACATCTAAATGGACATCCCCAGCATACAAGGTGATGAGGATTACCCCGACTGCAAAAAGAAAGGTGAAAACGACTCCAATGGATGCATCCTCTTGTATCCCTGAGCTATGAAAAATTTGAACGAGAAAAGCAGTTAATAAGCCTACAACTGCCGCTCCAATTAACATATACAATCCATTCATACTTTGACTAATAATAAAAGCTAACACAATGCCAAGTAAAACTGTGTGGCTAATCGCATCTGCTAGCATGGAGAGCTTACGCAAAATTAGAAAGCAGCCAGTAATTCCGCATGCAATGCCAGCTAATGAAGCAACAATTAATATCCATCCTTCATAGCTCATGATAAGCCACTCCCTTTTTGCTGATGCAAAATTTGCTGTTCTCTAATTTGCTTGTCACGAAGTATTCTTTTTATGCATTTTGTTACTAAACCTCTTTGAGGGGCAAAAAGCATAGAAACGAGAAACAATGCTGTAGCAGTAACAACAATAAATGGTCCTGTCGCCAAGCCCTCTCTAAGTGTACTTATCAAAGTTCCAGCCATTCCAGATATAGCCCCGAAAACACCAGAGATGACAACCATTTTCCCAAGCGATTCCGTCCAATATCGTGCGGCAATCGCTGGTGTGATTAATAACGCAGCCATTAAAATAACTCCGACTGCCTGTATGCCAATTACGACAGCTGCTACTAATAATGTCAGAAAAAGAAAATTCAAGAAACGAGATGGGAGCCCTAATCCTATTGCGAATTCTGGATCGAAGGTTAATACTTTTAACTCTTTAAAAAGTAAGGCCGTTACTAAAATTAAGACAGCAGCCGTACTAGCCATTATCTTGACATCATTTCCTACTAGCGAGGCCGCCTGGCCAAAAATAAAATCACTAAGCCCGCTCTTATTTCCAGATGATGATTGGGCCACCTTTGTTAATAATACAATCCCAAATCCAAAAAACACCGACAAGACTAAACAAATAGCCGCATCCTCTTTTAAAATAGAGGCTGATGTAATAAATTGAATACAATAAGCTGCTAGGAGGCCTGTGATCGTTGCACCAATTAAAAGTGCAATAAGTGATTTCTCTCCTATAAGTAAAAAAGCAATACATATTCCTGGCAAAGCAGCGTGCGCGACCGCATCCCCTATCAAGCTTTGCTTTCTTAGGAGTGCTATGCTCCCAAGGACACCGCTCGCTATGCCTAAAAGCATCGTACCGAGCAATACCCATTGTGTATTTGCATCAAACAGAAGCAGCCTTAACATGTCGTTCATCAAAATCACCTCCGCTGCGTTTCCGCCATTATTTGACCCTTCTCTAAGAACGTCAGCTTTCCGCCATATGTCCGATGAAGATTTTCAATTGTAAATGTTTCTTCTGTTGGTCCCGCTGCAATTACATTTATATTCAATAGAATGACATGGTCAAAATAATCTTTTACTGTCTGTAAATCATGGTGAACAACAAGAACTGTTTTTCCCTGATTTTTCAAATCATTCAACAGTTCAATAATGGCTCTTTCCGTAGCAGCATCCACCCCAACAAACGGTTCATCCATAAAATATATTTTTGCATCTTGAGCAAGAGCTCTAGCAAGGAAAACTCTCTGCTGCTGTCCCCCTGATAACTGGCTTATTTGCCGGTCAGCATACTCTTCCATGCCGACCTTCTGTAAACATTCTTTTGCATACTCAACGTCTTTTTTTCCTGGCCTTTTAAACCAGCCAATATGTCCATAGCGCCCCATTAAAACAACGTCAAGTGCATTAGTAGGAAAATCCCAGTCTACAGATCCTCTCTGAGGGACATACCCAACAACCCTTTCTTTTGGACTGTATGGTTTTCCATAAATTTCTACGTTTCCCGATGTTTTTGGTATTAACCCTAGCACTGCTTTAATCAATGTTGATTTGCCTGCCCCATTGGGACCGATAATACCAATTAACTTTCCTTCCGGCACATCAAATTGAACATCTTCTAAAACAGGTTTCTTTTGATAAGCAACGGTTAAATTTTCCACTTTGACCGGATTCATGACCTCACCTACTTCATTGAATTTACAATTGTATTTACATTATGTTTATACATGCCAATATAGGTACCTTCTTCGGTTCCTTCTTCTCCCATAGCATCTGAGTAAAGCTCTCCCCCAATTTTCACATCATGGCCTTTTTTCTTTGCCCCTTCAATTACCGCATTAATAGAGCGTTCGGAAATACTTGACTCAATAAACACTGCTTTTATATTTCTTGTAACCAATAACTCTACTATTTTTTGAACATCTCCAAGGCCATATTCCGCATCTGTGCTTAAACCTTGTAAACCTTCTACTTCCATATTGAATGCCGCACCAAAATATCCAAATGCATCATGTGCTGTCACAAGGACTCTTTGTTCGGAAGGAATTTTCTCCATTTCTGCAGCAGCAAACTCTTTTAACTCTTTTAATTTATTAAAATACTCTTGGGCATTTTTTTCATAGTAAGCTTTATTGTCAGGGTCTGCTTTGATAAGACCCTTTTCCACTTCCTTTAATGCTCCCGTCCATAAATCAATATCAAACCAAATATGTGGATCGATGGCACCTTTTCCATCTGCCTTTAATAATAGTTCTTCTTCCTTGAGCGATTCACCGATCGCATAAGTTGGTTTATCTTTATTCATTTTCTCGAGGACATCGAGCATTTTTCCTTCTAAATGAAGCCCGTTATAAAAGATCACATCTGCTTTTTGCAGCTTCCCAATATCCCCTTGTGTAGCTTTATAAAGGTGAGGATCAGTTCCTGGCCCCATCAGGCTTTGTACGTCCACCTTGTCACCGCCGATATTTTTTACCGCATCAGCTATTTGGCTAATCGTTGTTGTAACAACGAGCTTTTCACCACGTTGATATCCATTTGAAGAGTCAGATGAACAAGCGCCAAGAATAAATAATGATAATACAAGCAGCATCCCTAATAATTTTTTCATCAATCGTCACCTCTTTTAATTGAGTGTATGCACGTTTATTCAATAAGTGCACATATTTTTGGTATATACATTAATTTTTCATCAATATATAAATGTTGCCTTAGTACAACATTTTAAACCCAATCATAAAATTGTCAATTATTTTTCCAAAAAAAAAACGGCTTTCGCCGAAATTATTTTTTTTTATACGGTTTAATTGTAAAATTTTCTTGAATATACCATCTATCTTTACTGACAATATTAGATACCGTTAATATGAGGGAAGGGATTTTCTCTACATTAAATACGATTAAACCAATCTGATCATTCATAATGATGAAAGACTCTCCATGAGGAAATGATGGGAGCTGTTTGCCCAGGTGTGCAATAGAGCTAACGATAATTTGTTTTATTTCCAGCTCTATTTGGACATGGGGAGAGAATCTTAATATCCAATCATCTTTATCAATCGAAAATCGGTACATGATCTCACCCTCTTTTGAAAGATAGCTTAATTAATAATAGATATGATTTAAGATTGATATTATGAATTAGTGAAAAGTTTTTTTGTTTCTAAAAAAACTTTATTCAAAATATCAATATGAATATTTATCAATTTCAGAAATATTTCAAATATTTGATAGTTTTTATGAAATTATCCCTAATTTCCTTGACTGAATCGGTACATTCGTGTATATTAAAATCATCATTTAACAGAATATATTTCCGTTATTTCTAGAAATATCTGCTTGTATTTTGTTGGGTGGTAATATTTATCTTAGACACAAAAGTGTCTTGAAAGGCTTAGGAGGCAAAGTTAACATGCAAAACGGTAAAGTAAAATGGTTCAACAATGAAAAAGGATTCGGTTTTATCGAAGTAGAAGGCGGAGATGATGTATTCGTACACTTCTCAGCTATTCAAGGTGACGGATTCAAATCTTTAGAAGAAGGCCAAGAAGTTTCTTTCGAAATCGTTGAAGGAAACCGCGGACCTCAAGCAGCAAACGTTGTAAAACTATAATCTTATAAATAAGCAGGCTGGCAAACATTTTGCCAGCCTTTATTTATGTCTCGATATTTATCAATGCCGCCTAAGATTTAGAAAGCTTGCTTCCGATAAGCCTTATTTGTTCCCCTACAGTACATTTTGTAATGCAAAATCTGTGGGCATATCTTCGACCCTTTTCATCTTTATGATGTTTGTGCAGTAGACAGCCTTGACAATAGGTGATCATTAAATCCTCTACCTCGTCAAATATTTGCTTTCTTTTCATTTCACGCCCACCTCTTTCATCAAGACACCTAAATGACTTGCATCTTACTATGAATCATTTTCCCTTCAAGTGCTTGGGTAGCAAGCTTATCCGCTTCTTTATTTTCTGTTCTCGGGATTGGGGTATATCTTGCTTCAATAGAAAGCTTCTTCATTTTTTCTTCAATTCGATCAAGCCAGCGATTTAAATTTTCTTCAAAACATGGCCATTCTCCTTTAAGCTGCATTAATACCCCCTGCGAATCCCCTTTAAATTCACAGATCATATGGTGCACACCCATTTCTTCAAGCAAGTTTAATGTAAAATACAGAGCCGCATATTCAGCTTCATTATTATTTTCTATTTCATGAAAGAGTTCATTTGCACGAATGCGGTATTTCTTCTTCCCTTGCTTATAATAAATGACAGCACCAAGCCCTGCCTGAAAAGCGGCTTTATTAAACCCTCCATCAAAGTATACCGTTAAGTCGTGTGGATCCTCCTCAATTTCGGTAAGAAGCTTCCGCATTTCTTTCGTATTCCATGATGTCCCCATTTCATCGTGATATAGGATATCTTTTCCTTTTCCGCTCTTTTCAATATCCTCCCCCACTAATAATGCCATTTCGCCATCTAACCAGTCAGACTGAAAGACTACTCCTTCATTCCCTTTTATTTTATAAGTCCATTCCAATTTATATTTCATTTTTTTCAGCCTTTCTTAACTTACACATTATTGGTACACTTATTTTATCTTACCCTGATGTGGATTAGAATACAGTGAAACTTCAATCAGTGGTTTTTTTTCAATGGAAAGTGCTGGTGCCGATGTTAACACAGTATATGGCGTTCTTAATCGGTCTAATTCCACTGTTTGTTAGTTGCGGCCCACA
>NZ_JBALOZ010000027.1:0-18354 GCF_036965125.1 Bacillus sp. JJ1503 | reverse complement strand
CGTGGCGTTCTTAGTCTGTGTTCATATAATCGGGCCTTTACGGGCAGTTAGATCCCCCGCATAGAATTTTTTGTTATTCGTAAATCATTAAAGTGGGGGTCTTACTGCCCGTTAATCTGCGATAAAAATTACTGTTAATATTGGAGGAAGCTTGTTTGATTGAAGTATATATTGATGGGGCGAGTGCGGGCAATCCCGGGCCTAGCGGTGCAGGAATTTTTATAAAAGGAAATGGAGCAGTTGAAAGATATTCCATACCGCTTGGCCATATGGAAAATCATGAAGCGGAATACTATGCATTAATTAAAGCACTTGAAATCTGTATTGAAAAGGGCTATAGGATTGTTTCCTTTCGAACTGACTCTCAGGCAGTTAATCGGGCCATTGAAAAGGAGTATGCCAAAAATAAAGGCTATGCATCCCTCTTGGAAAAGGCCTTACATTTAAGCAAACAGCTGGATTTATTTTTCATGAAATGGATACCCAGTTCTGAAAACAAGGCAGCGGATGAATTAGCAAGAGCGGCCATACGTAAGAATAAATAGAAAGTTATACACTTTTAGGATCGGAAAAAAAATGGACGAAATGGGCACCTCCTTCATTTCGTCCATATTAATATTCAAACATGATTCATTTAGACCGAAATCAATCCTTTTTCTTTAACAAACTGAATAGCCTCAAGGCGGGTATTAATCTTATTGGATATGAGCATTTCCAGCAATGATACATAAAAGCTGCCATCAAAGGATTTTTGTGCCTTTAAGGTTAGTTCTATTGCTGTGTTTGTCAGTTCATCTGTTGCATTCGTGTAATGCTTCCCAAAATAAATAAAACCAACCGCATCCTCTTGAAACTGAAAGCCTTTACTTTGTAAAAAACTTAAATAATCTTCCACTGTCTTCAAGAACATGTCATCCCTTTCCCCTTTTTAACCAAACACTCTAAATTTTACCTTATATTTCGACAATTATCTATCTTTTTTTGTGAGTAAATACCCAATCGTTCCTGTTGCAACCCCCAGCAAGGCTCCACCGATTACTTCAGCTGGATGATGACCGAGCATCTCCTTTAGTTTCTTTGGTGACTTTTCCTGCTCAAATTCGACAGACTCGTCTTTGTGAATTTTCTCAATCAATTCACCCATGCTATTTACTTTTAATGTTAATTCCCCTGTTTGTCTTCTAATCCCTTGTGCATCATACATAACGATTAGCCCATAAATTAATGAGAGAGCGAAATCGATTGTCGGTATCCCTCTTCTTAAGGCAATAAAAGTGGTTAATGATGATACTCCAGCAGAATGTGAACTTGGCATTCCGCCAGTGTGAAAAAATAATTCTGGCCTAAATTCTTTTTTCTTGAAAAAGTGAATCGGAATTTTCAAAGCTTGAGCCAATCCTATGCTTAATAAAGCAATGTATACACCTTTATTCATTTATGATCTCACCTCAATTATTAGTGTGAAGTTAGAAGAGTGTAATTATTCTTTTCGGAAATACTAGTATTGAAAACAATATTAGGGAGGTATGTAAAAGTTGGGAAAAAGAGAAAGAAATAGAGGGAAGCTTGCTTCTGGTGTGAATCCGCAAGGCTATGGACAGGATATTACCGAGGACCCTAAAAGCAAACTGGAGAATGCAGCTAAGAAAAAAAATACTAAATAAAAGAACGGCTGTCCTAAAAGCTAATAGGACAGCCTTCTATTACGCATATTGTTTTATGTCAAGCAACCGATCAAGCCCGCGAAATTCAATTTCATCAAACTTATTTATCACCTTGTCACGATTTACGGAAAACCTTGCATGGTCTAATCCACACTCAACAGGTACATCACATTTGATTTCAGCTAGTTGTCTGCTTAAATGAAGCATTTCCAAATCTTGTTCAATTTTAGTCCTTTGTGCTTTAGATAATTGATCCAAGTTTTCAAGAACGCCTTCAATATGTCCAAATTGCTGTAATAGCTTTAAGGCTGTTTTCTCACCAATTCCTTTTACCCCAGGATAATTATCACTTGAATCGCCCATAAATGCTTTTAAATCAATCATTTGCCTAGGGTGAATGCCCTTTTCTTCGTAAAATGTATCCTTCGTATGAACTAAATAATTGCCATACCCTTTTTGCAATAACACCACAGATATCCGTTCATCCAATAGCTGCAGAATATCCTGATCACCTGTAATAATGTTTACAAATGCGTCCTCTTTTACATGACTTGCTATCGTCCCAATACAGTCGTCTGCTTCATAGCCCTTCAACCCAATATTCGGAACATCAAAGGATTCCACCACTTCCTTTACAAGGTCGAACTGTGGAATTAGTTCAACAGGTGCTTCTGGCCGATTTGCTTTGTATCCGTCATACATGTCCGTTCTAAACGTTTTACTTCCCATATCCCAACAAACAGCGACATGTGATGGGTTGAAATTTGATACAGCTGCTAAAAAATGTTTAACAAACCCATAGACTCCATTCGTCGGCACACCTTTGGAATTTACCATAAATTGCCCGTGCACGGCAGTAGCAAAATAGGCTCTAAATAATAATGCCATTCCATCGACTAGCATAAATGAAGGTTTATTTTCGTTTATCAATTATCTCTCTCCCTTTTTTATTTACTCTCCCGTTTCAATATCATTTTCATCATACGATATCCAATCACTAAAGCTTCCAGCATATAGTTTAACATGTTTGTACCCTGCAGCCTTTAGTGCCATGTAATTTGGAGTGGCGGTGACTCCTGAACCGCAATAAACAATTATTTGCTTATCTTTGTCAATATCAGTGAATCTTTTTGCCTGATCTGCTCCAGTTTTGAAAGAGCCATTTTCATAACCATCTAGCCAAACCTTATTAATCGCTCCTGGGATATGGCCAGCTTTTTTATCAATTGGCTCAACTAGTCCTAAATATCGCTTACTTTCTCTAGAATCAATAATGACTATTTCTTGATTTTTCCTATCAACCACTTTTTTAACTTCTACATTGGAAGCAAAAATGGTTTCATCCATTTTTATCTCAAAAGCGGTTTTTGGAAATTCAGGAATTGCACGATCTACTGGATACCCAGCTTCTGTCCAGGCTTTATAGCCCCCATTTAATACATACACATTTTTATGACCAACATAATGTAATAGCCACAAAAGCCGGGCAGCATATGAACCCTCGCCTCCGTCATATGCTACGATAGTCGTTTGATTATGAATGCCGGCATCTTGAAGTGTCTGTCTAAATTCCTCGATTTCAGGTAACGGATGTCTGCCGCCATGAGAAGAAACGGGTCCTGATAAATCTTTCCCGAGATGAAAATATACAGCACCCGGAATATGATCATTTACATATTGTTCAAAACCTTCTTCTGAAGAGCCCAAATTATATCGACAATCAACGATCCTCATATCCTCATTATTTAAACGCTCTTTCAGCCATTCCTTTTCAACGGTCAAAATCATTCCTTCATCTCCCTCAATCTTTTTTCCATCAGCTTCTGCACATGTTCTTTCGGTGTCCAGCATTGAAATTGGTAGTTTGGTTTTGTTTCATAACCGAGACGCTGGCAATGATAAGTTATTCCTTTTTCGAATTTTTTCGCCTGAAAATGAATACAAGTTGCACATGCATGAAAGGACTGAATCTTCATTATGATTCATGAGAGAAATGAGTAATTTCTTTCTCTTTTTTCTCCAGCTCTTCAATTGGGAAGTCATCTCTTAGAACAGCTAAAAGACCCTCATAATATTCATTCGCCTGTTCAGACAGAATTGTAAGCATAAGTGAGTATTCACCGATTAGAAGTGCAGCATAATGTTTTTTCAGCTTTTCGCCTTCAATTTGCAGATAATGATCAGATAGCGGATTTATGAGCTGCTCCAATTCATCGCTTAAATTCTTTCTTTCATTTTTTTCAAAGAATGACTTTGGATTTTTAAAATGGGCTAATGCCTTTGAAAACTGGGCTCGATTCTCACTGACAAAAGCTGAATTAAACTCAATTCCTTCCATTTTTCTCGTTTCATACGGGCTAAAGCTTAATTCCTTATTAATCTCCGCAACCTTTTGACCAAGCATATCTTGAGCCTGCTTACATAATTTACCGATATACGCTTCTAATCTTAACGTTGTTGCTCTCAATTCCTGAGCAAAGTCAAATCCAAAGCTTTGCAGGAAATCTTCAAGGGCTGCTTGCAAGGCTTTCTTTAAATTACGGCCATCATCCTTAAGTGCAGCAGGGTTAAAGGCCTCCTTAATGAAATCACCATAACGCAGAAACACTCTTTGCTTTATATAAAAAACTAGCTCGGCTGCCTCTTGTTCTAATCTTTGCGTAAAAATCTCAGCATCCTGATTTTTGAACACGGCTAGAATTGTTTTTAATTCTTCTTCCAGCTGGATTCGTCTTTGAGCCTTTAATTCCTTATTTTCGTGTGATGACTGAATAAAGGTACGAAGCTGTTCCAATACACGATTCCAGCCCAATTCTGCAGAAGTGATCGAAATTTGCATAAGCTCATTTGTAATAAACGAATAAAAGCTTTCCTCAAATTTATCAATTTTAGAATGTTTCTCCTGAATGTTTTCGAGCTTTTCAGTTAAAGCCTCAAGACTTGAAAGCCCAAAAAGATTAGGTCGGCGTATTCCATATTGAACAAGCTGTTCACCAACATATTGTAAAACGGATTCTTTCTCTTCTTCATTATTTGCAAGATCAATCGCATTGACGACAAAGAACATTTTATCAAGTTCAAAGGAATCCTTAACACGCCCCAATTGGATAAGGAATTCACGGTCAGCTTTTGAGAAGGCATGATTATAGTAAGTGACAAACAGGATCGCATCTGAATTTTTGATGTAATCAAAGGCTACTCCAGTATGACGGGCATTTATAGAATCGGCTCCGGGAGTATCAACAAGTGTGATTCCTTTTCTCGTCAGCTCACAATCATAGTACACTTCAATCATATCAACAAAACAGGATTTTTCTTCTATAGCCACATAGCCTTTAAACTCTACTAGGTCAGTCTTAACGGTTGTTCCAAGTATTTCTTTAAATGAATCAAATCCTCGTAAAAAAGCATTCAAGAAGGCAAAGTGGGTCTTTTCATTTGCATCAAAATCTGAAATGCTGCTCATTACTTTTCTAATTTTCTCGATCGCATCATCGAAATCTGCTGCAGACTGACTGAAGACGTTCAATGATCTGTTTACATCTTCAAATAATATGTCGGCTGCTTTTACCTTCACTAACACTGTTCCATGAGGATTTTGATCATTAATTGGCATGATTTTATTAATCGCAGCTGTTGTCGGGTTTGGCGATACTGGAAGAAGCTTATGGCCAATTAATGCATTGGCAAATGAAGATTTTCCAGCACTGAATGCTCCGAAAAGTGCTACTGTAAATCTCTTATCTTTCAGGCGCTCTGCTTTTTGCAGCAATTCTGCAGTCATTTTTTTGAATCCAGGTACTTCTTGGATGGCATTCGCCGTAAAGTTTAATTTTTCAACTAAAGCATTTACAGCCTTTTCTTCTACTTTATCGCCAACTGTTTGAAGAGCGTTATCTATTTCATGAAAACCGTTATCTTCTTCTTTTATATCAATCACAGCTGCATTTGTTTGATGGATAACTTCAACTTCTTCAGTTGGCAAGGTAAGTAAACCTTTTGCCATTTCCGCATATTTTTGATGAGAAAATTCCCCTTCAAATAAATCATTCATGTTGACTTTCGCCGTGCGCAGACCTTCCTTTATTTCGGTTAGCATGTGCAAGTCTTCATTATATCCTTTGTATCGTTTCCATTCACTTTCTATAAGGCTCTGTTCCTTTTCGGTTTTTAAAGATAAAGTGCGTAAGAGCAATTCCTTAAATTCTGCTAAACTTTTTTTAGCCAATTTCTTAATAGATTCTGCTAGGTCATTCGTATATTGGAGAACATAGTCACCTGAAAGCAATGCACCTTCCTTTACCGTGTTAGCAATCAGATCCTTGTTAAAGAAAACAGTAAAGTTTTGTGCTCTTCCTAATAATTCGGAATCATGTACCTCATGCTCCTTTAGTTCATTAACCATTAGTTCCTTAATATGCCAGTCAATTTGCGACTTTACTTTTTCCGCAAGGTCTTGGAAAAAAAGCTCTAGACGATTCAATCTTTCCTGTTCTGTTTTTTGCCGCGAGAAAAATAGTCCTACCTTAAAGCCAGGCTGGCATGACTCGATATAGTTTTCTGCAAGCTCTCTCGTTTGGAACGGCATTAAGTAAGCATTATCCAAAACATCATCCACTTTATGAATGAAGTTAATTTCCGCTGTTTTTAGAAAAGCTCTGCCTTCATCTAGCTTAGCCTCTAATGCTGCAACCTTTTCAGCCAGTACTCCTCTCTCATCGACAGACAGTTCTTCTAATCTTTTCTCATATTTTTCAATTTCAGCCCAACTTTTTTCTTCTAAATAAATCAAATGCTCACTTGAAAGCTTATTCAATGAATGATAAACAGACTCAGGAAGCAGTAATTCGCTATTGGCAATTTTATCTGCAATAAACTTTTGTAAAGCTAAGAACTCATTTTCTTTATGGTCTTCTTTTTTTAACGATGTGTAAAATATTCTTTCTGGTATTACCCCCCAAGAGGCAAAAGA
Organism: Bacillus sp. JJ1503; assembly: GCF_036965125.1. Taxonomy (NCBI): domain Bacteria; kingdom Bacillati; phylum Bacillota; class Bacilli; order Caryophanales; family Bacillaceae; genus Bacillus; species Bacillus sp. JJ1503. Next base: position 11,718 of record NZ_JBALOZ010000027.1, on the reverse strand, counting down.
ATCCTTCACACTTTGTTTAAACTGATCGAAGCTCAATTCTTCATCCCGATGCTTATCAATTTGATTAATAATTAAATAAACTTGCTTCCCAGCAGCAGCCAGCTCTTTTGTAAATAAGAAGTTCAATTCTGACTGGACATGATTATAATCCATGACATAAAATACTAAATCCGCAAGGTGCAAGGCTGACTCAGTAGCAATTCGGTGAGCATCATCCGTTGAATCGATGCCCGGCGTATCCATAATCACCGCATTTTTCGGCAGGCTCGTATCAGAATAGCTAATTTCAATTGAATGGATTTGGTCTCCATCCTTACAATAGGATTTCACTTGATTATAATCATAGGGAGCCAGATATAATCTCGGATTGCCTTCTTTAAAAATGACCTTTGCATAATCCTCTCCCGATTTAATTTTTACTAAATTTGCGCTTGTCGGGATCGGGCTGGATGGCAGCAAGTTTTCACCAATAATTTTATTGATCATGCTTGATTTTCCGGCAGAAAAGTGCCCGCAAAATGCAATTGCATATTCTTTTTTATCAAGCTTTATAGCTAGGTCCTTTGCCCTTTCTGCTGTTTGATTATCTTGATTTTTATTAAAATATTCATATAAAGCCGTTATCCTGTTAATTAAATCAACCGTATCTAGCTGAAGTTCCGTTCGAACCATGAATACGTATCCCCTTGTTCAATCATTTTCCTTCTATTCTAAATGATTTTTCTTATAATGCCTATATTTAGAATATGGAACTTAACATTTTTATGACTGTTTTCTTCAGAGTGAAAAAAATAAAACCAGGTCTTCACCTGGTTATGTAGGAATAGAATTTATAGTCTTGTATGTGGCTTTGCAACATGATTTAAAACATATTTCATAACTAAAGCATAGGCTGTTACTGTACCCGCAATAAAAATCGCTACCATCTGTAACAACACCTTCCTGTTAATGAGAATAATTTTCAAATTCAATTAGAATTTTATCATTAACGATAATCATTTTCAATAGAAGTTCCGCAAATACTTTTTTCAAATTTTCGTGAGGCTTGATCCGTGTGAAAAAGCTTGTTCATATGCCGTTAATTTCTTTAATGCATTTTCTTCAGCTGGAATTCTAATCGCCAAAATGATGATATTCATTATAGTAAAGAGCGCCGTTGTTATATAGGCTTCAAACATAAGTGGTATAATGAGAAATTCAGCAGAAACAATGATATAATTAGGATGTTTGAAGAAACGATACGGTCCCTTTCTAATGATCCTAGCATTAGGCAAAACAATAATTTTTGTATTCCAATATGGGCCTAGAGATTTAAGCGCCCAAATTCTCCCTGCTTGTGTAAGTAAAAATAATGGGAATAGGATGGGCCAATAGGAGGAAACTTCATGGCCAACAAAGCTTACCTCTAATATGTAGGAAACAAAAAACAAACTATGTACGGCTACAATGAAAGGATAATGTGATTGTCCAAACTCAAGCGCTCCTTGGCTTTTCATAAAGCGTTCGTTTTTCTTTGCAATTATTAATTCAACTATTCTCTGCAAAATAGTCACTGTAATAAAAATCGTAAAAAGCATTTGCTAATTCTCCCATCTCAGCAACAGCATTTCCGAACAAAATCCCGGTCCTAAAGCGGTTGCAAGACCGTATTCTCCCTTTTTCCCTATTTCCATAAACCTTTTTAATACATATAATATGGTCGTTGAAGACATATTTCCGTATTCTTTAAGAACCTCGAGAGAAATCCTTGTCATTTCCGGTTCGAAACCGATGGATTGAATATAGGCATCAATCACTTTTTTTCCGCCGGGATGTGCAATGAAATAGTTAATTTCATCTATCTCCATTCGTTCTTTCACCAAAAAGTCTAAAACAGCAGGCTTGAGCCAGCTTTCTATTATCGAGGGTATATCTTTCGAAAAAACAACATAAAGGCCTTTACTCTTTACTTCCCAGCCCATCACATCTAATGAATCCTGCATGAACGTTGATTGGGTACGAAGAATGGCGGGTACTGATTCAAGCTTCTGAAAGGTATTTCTATCAGCCTGATCCCCTGCAATGAGTGCACATGCAGCACCATCGGCAAAAAGAGAGGTGCCAATTAAGTTACTTTTCGAACGATCATTCATTTGAAAGGTTAAGCTGCATAATTCAATTGCAAGCACAATGACTTTTGCTTTTGGAAAAGCAAGGCAATATTCATATGCCCTCGACAATCCCGAAGCTCCGCCAGCACAACCTAATCCCCAAATGGGAATTCTCTTTGTATGTGGATGGAAGATAAGCCTGTTCATGATTCTTGCCTCAATACTTGGTGTAGAAATCCCAGTGCTCGAGATGAAAAAAATAGCATCAATTTCTTCGTACGCTATATCTCTGCTGAGGAAATCCTTACTCTTCAAACAATTTTCAATTGCTTCAACACCTAGCTCTACAGCGCATTCTATGTATGCTTGATTTCTTTCTTCAAATGTTTTCTCCTTTTTATACCATTCCATATCTTTCACAAAATGCCGTTTTTCAATTTGACCATTATGAAATGCCCTTAATAACCTTTCAATATTCGAAAAGGATTCGGAAAATAGATCTCTAGCAAATTCCATTACCTCTTCCTGATTGAGAGAATGGACAGGTATAGCTTCTGCAACAGAGACAATTGATGGCATATCGATCTCTCCTTCTTTATGCTTATCGTTAATTTTTCCCAATAAATGCATAATATTCATTTAACTTCACAGTTAGGGGCACAGAAGAAGCAAACATAGTGACATAACTAAAAAAAGCTCCCTCTGACTGAGGAAGCTAACGTTTTGAAGGAGTTGCTGTGCATCTATTATTATAAATTCTTTTTATTGAGGAAGCATCACCAAAACATTACCAAATGTGTTAATACAAAGAATATGTCGTTTAGATTATCAAGGAAATAAGTAACAGAATATAATTTTTTTCATCAATTTTTAACAATTTCTTTTTAATAAAATGTTAAAATAGGACTATTGATGTTCTTGGGGGAATGCTGTATGTCGATCACAAAAAGTGTAACTGATATTTTGAACGGAACAATTGAGGCTGTAAAATCGGTTGTGCCATTAGAGATTCATGTAGAAAAACCAGCCCTATTTACCCAGCCCTTCACTCAGCATTCCATAGGAGTCTTAATTGGGATGACAGGTGATGCAAGAGGACGAATTATCATCGATGGCGATGAATTGGTTTTTGGCAAGATTGGTGAAGCTATGTTTGGAATGGTGCTTGAAGGTGAAATGCTAGAATCCTTTGCTGGTGAGCTTGGTAATATGATTGCAGGAAGCATTTCAACCTATGTCTCACAGAGAGGATTTGAGATGGATATTACTCCCCCAACTGTTTTGGTCGGACAAACGAAGGTATATGGTTTCACTAAAGCCTTTCGCTTGCCAGTCACTATTCGTGATGCGGGAAGCTTGATGATTGTATTAATGGTAGAAGTCGGATAACACGTAATTAACGTACCCAGTTACTTTGGAGGTTAATCATTATTAGGGTTATTTTGTTTTTGGACTTCGATAATAATCTTTTTTTCTGCTAGCGCTCCACAAACTTTGCAAAACTCTTTCTTGTGATAGATAAGTCTGCAATGATCGCAATAATATTTTTCCATTCTTGATGTTCACATCCTGTAGAGTTTCGGTTAAACCATTATATTTACATAAATATGGATGTGTGAAAGTAAAAATACGTGGGAAATTAGGGAAATCCATTAAACAACAAAACCGCCCATCAGGCGGTTTCTTCTTTATGAAGCAAATCCTTATATGGATGTTGTTTCATTGCTTCATTCCACAACTTTTTCCTGTGCAAAAGTTACCTCCCCATTTTCCAGTGAGCTTACTATAGCTAGTGATTCTACACGATATTCATCTTTTCGAAGGATTTTGCCCCCATCCTGGAAACCTTTTTCAATGACAATTCCAATTCCAGCAATTTTAGCATTTGCTTGCTTAACCATATCAATAAGTCCCATTGCTGCCTGACCGTTTGCCAGGAAATCATCAATAATCAGTACGCGATCATCCGTATGTAAATATTTTGATGAAATAGAGATTTCATTCGATTCCTGCTTTGTAAATGAATAAACATTGGCAGTATATAGTTCATTTATTAAGGTTAATGATTTACGTTTTCTAGCAAAGATAACAGGTACGTTTAACTGTAAACCTGTCATGACTGATGGCGCGATTCCAGAAGATTCAAGTGTTAATATTTTTGTAATGCCTTCGTTACGGAAACGGCTGGCAAATTCATTTCCGATTTCATACATCAACAGAGGATCAATCTGGTGGTTCAGAAAAGCGTCTACCTTTAGCACAGTATCTGAAAGCACAATACCATCCTCTTTAATTTTGTTCTTTAATAACTCCATTATTCAGGTCCCCCTCGTAAATAAAAGATTCCGCTTAATTAAAGTACGAAAAAAACTCCTGAAAATCAATGTCCACATTATTATAATGTGTGAGGCAAAGATCTTCAGGCTTACACAATAAATCTATTCACTTCCTATTATAAACAGGAATAACTGATCTTCACAATTTCTTCACAATTCTCTTCCTTTTTATGTGATATACATCACTGTTTTATCAATTTTTCACTATTACCATAGTGATAAAGTAACGAATGAACAATTTGTGAACTCAGAAAAACCATCTAGATTCTCTTTAATAGTAGAGTATTATGAAATTGTAATCATTTACTTTTTCCAAATTTCCGAAAGGAGTGAAGAAAATGGCGAAACCAGAACTAAGTAGACAACCAGAAACTGAAATTGAAGATAGTTCCTCATTAAAGGGGACGTTGGCATCTGTAATGATTTTAGGAGTAATCTTAATCGTTACTTGGGTTAGCATTTATTCATTATTCTTAGATCGTTCTTAATAGTTGAAAGGGGAAAAAAGCCATGCATATGCATAAGTTTGAAAAAATTTGGCTTATTTTTGGAATCGGTTCGCTGCTCGTATTTTTAACTGTTATAGGGGTTAGCGCGTTCTATTTAGGAAATCAGCCGCCAAGCTGTTTAGCAGTCATAGATCCAGAGAAAGTTGATACAACAGCGCCATTTAATGAACCTGGTCTTAAAAAGGTTGAAGGGAAGGAATGGGATTACGAACTAGTATTTGTAGCATCTGCCTTCAATTATGAGCCTGGTGAGGTTCAAATTCCTAAAGGTGCAAAAGTTAAAGTCATTGCCACCACAAAAGATGTTATCCACGGCTTTGAAGTAGCCGGCACAAACGTTAATATGATGCTAGAGCCAGGCTACATAAGNNTGGTCACCATATGATGACTTCGAAAATTGAGGTGGTTGAATAATGCTTACACAAGAAGCAACTGCAAAAGCTGACCGCCGTGACGGCAAAATGACAAAAGCAAACATTACGCTGAAGCAACAAGCAAATACAAAAGTTGACCGCCGTGATGGTAAATTAGCAATGGCCCACTTCTATGTGGCATTCATCGCCCTAGCAATTGGCGGACTTGCAGGTTTATTACAAGTATTAGTTCGTTCAGGAAAATTTGTTTTGCCTGCTGGAATTGGTTATTATCAAATTCTTACGGTTCACGGTGTTGTATTAGGACTTGTTCTAACTATATTCTTTATCATTGGATTTATGATTTCTTCAGTAAGCAAAACTTCAGGAACCTTTACTGGACGCCAGCGGACCATTGGCTGGATCGGATTTTGGCTAAAGACTATCGGTACTGTAATGGCTGCTACAATGATTCTATTAAATGAAGCTACAGTATTATTTACTTTTTACGCACCACTTCAAGCCCATTTTCTATTCTACCTAGGCTTAACATTAGTCATTGTCGGAACTTGGTTTGATAGTGCAATAGTTTACATGAAATATGGCGAATGGAAAAAAGCAAATCCTGGGACGCCAAGCCCTCTTCTCACTTTCATGTCAGTGATTACATTTATTATGTGGGATGTAGCGACAATTGGTGTAGCGGTAATGGTTTTATTCCAATTATTACCATGGTCACTTGGTCTAGTAGACACTATTAACATCGGTGTCAGCCGTACATTATTCTGGTATTTTGGACACCCGCTAGTTTACTTCTGGTTATTGCCAGCTTATATGGCATGGTATGTCATTATCCCAAAAATAATCGGCGGAAAGATTTTCTCAGACTCTTTAGCTCGGATGTCATTTGTTCTATTATTGCTTTTCTCAATCCCAGTTGGTTTCCACCATCAGTTGTTGGAGCCCGGAATTGATCCAGCTTGGAAATTCTTACAGGTTGTATTAACATTCCTTGTTGTTATTCCATCTATGATGACGGCTTTCTCACTATTTGCTACTTTCGAAAGCTTCGGACGTTCAAAAGGTGCAAAAGGACTATTTGGCTGGTTTAAGAAGCTTCCATGGGGAGATGCACGCTTTACAATTCCATTTATCGGAATGCTATCCTTTATCCCTGGCGGAGCTGGCGGTATTGTTAACGCTTCTCACCAAATGAACCAAGTTGTTCACAATACGATTTGGGTTACAGGTCACTTCCATTTAACAGCTGCTACTGCAGTTATGCTTACATTCTTCGGCATTTCTTTCTGGTTAATTCCACACTTAACTGGCAGAGTATTTACGAAGAAATTAAATAAATTAGCAATGATTCAAGGGATAATTTGGACAATTGGGATGACATTTATGTCTGGAGCTATGCATGCCGCTGGACTACTTGGTGCACCTCGCCGCTCAGCCTACTCTGAATACGGTGGCGCTCCACAAGCATTAGAATGGATTCCATATCAGATTGCACAAGCAGTTGGCGGATCTATCCTATTCATTGGTATTATCCTTATGCTTTACATTTTTGTTAATCTTGCCTTCTTCGCTCCTAAAGGAGATCAGGAATTCCCTGTTGGCGAAGTAGCAGATGAGGCAGAAAAGACTCCAATGGTTTTCGACAACTGGAAATTATGGGTTGGTATTACAGCTGCATTGATTCTTTTCGCTTATACACTACCACTCATTGATTTAATCCAAAATGCGCCTCCGGGAGCTAAAGGATTTAAATTATGGTAATTTGAAAAGCGGAAGCGCCTTCGGAACAATCAAAGGACAATTGTTCCTGCGATGAATATTCGCAGAAGCTTTCCTTTGTGTCCACCCCCGACAAGCACAAGACGAGCCTCACGGAAAGATGTACTTTATCTTTCCGGGAGGCTTGGCTTGTGACCTCGAGGNNGTCGACACTAGTACGTCCTGTACGTTTGGGGTAGGCGCTGTAGCTAGATCGATAAAACATAAGCACTCCGAAATTCGGAGTGCTTTTTCTTATGAAATCTTCTCTTCTAACGGTTTTGCTCCCTTTTTGCGGAAGGTTACATTGACGATAATGACAGAGCAAAGAATTAATATGGCACCTGTAATTTGAATAAAACCTAGTATCTCCCCATAAAGCATAACACCTAACAACGTAGCAACGACCGGTTCAACCGTTGCAATGACCGCAGCCTTGCTCCCCTCTGTCTTCTCAAGACCCCATGTGTATATAAAATACGCTAATACAGTTGGAATAAACCCTAAGCCAATCCCATACAAAAGCACATGTGAATCCATTAATAAATCAAGCTTTTTCCAAAGCTGTGTAATCGGCAATAAGAATACGGAAGCCAAAATAAAGGTATATAACGTAACAGTAAAAGGTTGATATTTTCGCAGAGCAAACTTTCCAAATATCGTATACAACGCATATCCAAGCCCGGATCCTAAGCCAGTTAATATGCCAATAAAGGTTATCTTACTTGCACCCGCCGAAACCCCTGCTATTAAAATACATCCTATAATGGTACCTAGGACAGCCAGTATTTTATTCAGATTTAAGCTTTCCTTCAAAAATATAAAGGATAAAATCGTGACGAAGGCAGGAGAGGTATATAATAGAATAACTGCTATTGAAATATTCATCTGACCTATAGTCGTAAAATAACAAAAATTAAAGAATACTACACTTAATATGCCTGTGCCTATAAACAGTCTTACATCCTTCATTTCCTTTAATTTCATATTGTTTCGATACTTAAATAAACCAATTAATAGTAAGAATATAGCCGCATATATGACTCTAATTGCCACAATTTCCATTGGTGCAAACCCATAATCCGCTAACCCTTTAACGAAGATTGCAATAATTCCCCAGAGACTGGCTCCCGCTGCAATCATAAAATAAGGTAGAAGCCTCTTCATTTATTTCTCTCCTTAAAGGAAGGGAATGACTATAGTCATCCCCCATGTCAACCTAGTTTAATTTATAAACTTTGCTGTACTTTTCATCCAAGTATTTTATTAAGTGTTGTGCATTTAACCCTTCACCTGTGGCATCTTTAAGAATTTCAAGCGGTTTTTTGAGCTTTCCAAACTTGTGGACTTTCTCTGTGAACCATTCCTTAATCGGAAGCAAGTTTCCTTCTTCTAATAGCTGGTCAAAATTTGGCAAGTCTTTCAGCATCGCATTCTTTAGCTGGGCCGCGTACATATACCCTAGAGCGTAAGATGGAAAATATCCAAACATCCCACCTGACCAATGTACATCCTGAAGAACTCCATTACCATCATAATCAGGTCTTATACCTAAGTATTCTTCATACTTATCATTCCAGACTTTCGGCAGATCTCTAACCTCAATTTCATCATTAAATAACCCTTTTTCAATTTCATAGCGGATAATAACATGCAAAGGATAAGTTAATTCATCTGCTTCAATACGAATAAGCGATGGCTTAGATTCATTGATAGCCAAGCAAAAATCATCCACCGTAACCTCATCAAATTGCCCTGTAGAATATTCCTTTAATAAATTGAAATTCTTTTTCCAAAAGGATGGATTGCGCCCGACAAAGTTTTCATAGAAAAGTGACTGGGATTCATGAATTCCCATTGAGGTGCCATCGCATAGTGGAGTACCGATTAAATCTTGTGAAATATTTTGTTCATATAACGCATGCCCGCCCTCATGAATTGTACCAAACACAGCTGTCTGGAAATCGTTCTCATCGTATCTTGTCGTTACACGAACATCACCTGGATTCAATCCTATTGCAAAGGGATGAACGGTCTCATCGAGTCTGCCCGCATTAAAGTTATAGCCCATTTGCTCTAAAATTTCCAAGCTAAATTGACGTTGGTTTTCCTTTGGGAAGTGCTCCAATAAAAATTCAGTATGTGGTTTATTTGCAGACTCATTAATTTTTTGTACAAGTGGAACGATTTTTTCCCTCAATTCTCCAAAAACTTGATCTAATGCTTCAACTGTAATTCCGGGTTCATACATATCAAGCAAGGTATTATATTTATTACCTTCATAGCCCCAGTAATTGATAAAGCGCTTTGTCGTAGCAACAAGTTTCTCTAAATGTGGCTCAAACATCGCAAAATCAGATTTTGCCTTTGCCTCTTCCCAAATACTTTCTGCCTTCGCTTGAAGAATAACATATTCCTTATATTCAGCTGGAGGAATTTTTTTATTGCGGTCATATTCCTTTTTACATTCAGCTAAAGTCTTCTTCGTTATGTCCGATAAAGCATGATCTCCTGATAATTTTTCTATGTATGCTGCCATTTCTTCCGAAGTAGACATATTAAAAACGTCTGAAGATAGCATTCCAATCACTTCAGAGCGCTGCTCAACCGCTTGTTTCGGTGCCCCGGTACGTAGATCCCAATAAATTAATGACAGTGCCTCATTATAAGCTTCTATTTTCTTTACATATTCTAAGAAATCCTTTTCTGCTTGCTGTAATTCCTCATTCATGGAAATTCCCCCTATTGTTTAAATACTCTTTCTATTTTAACACATTCCCCCGAAAGTGAAGATTGTATTTCCTCTTTTATATGTAAAAAAAAGACAACAGTCCCACTGTTATCTCTTTAATCGATGTTTATTTATAGTTTCTTACTTTCTTCCAATTGCCACTTTCCAAAGATCCGGTCCTTCTTCTAGATACTCCCAAGTGAAATCATTTTCTCTTTCTATCATAAATTGATATTGCAGCGGTTTTGGATCATGATCATTGACAAGCAGCATAAACTCTCCAGATTGTAAAGAATCAAATGCTTTAAAAATGGTAGGATGCTTCTCTCGCGGCGGAAAATCTGGTGCTATAACGGTTTGGGCAAACTCGATCATTTTTTCTCCTCCTTAACTATACTTACAAACGTATTGTATAAAATAATCTCTTGATAAAAAGTGAGCATGGTCACTGCGAATAAAGACTTTTCTCAGGAGACCTAAAAGGAATGATTCACCAAAATCGTTTTCTGCATGAAAAACAGTTATAATATAGGAGACAGACTATGAATTATAGGAAGAGATACTTTGAAACAATTTATTTTTATTATCGTTTTAATTTCTTTTATTGACATGTTTGCACAACTCCCCATTATGAGTCCTTTTGCAAAGGAACTTGGAGCAACCCCTGCGTTAATTGGATTAGCTGTTGGTATGTATTCTTTTTCGAATATGTTCGGAAATATTCTCGCGGGGTATTGGATTGATAAACATGGTCCGAAGAAAGTATTACTGGCTGGCTTTTTTCTTACAGGTTTGATTCTTCTCCTTTACATAATGGTCTCTACTCCATGGCAATTAATCACAGTAAGATTCCTCCATGGTCTATTTAGCGGCTTTCTCGTGCCTGCAGCCTTTACAGTCGTTGCAAATAGGGGAAAAGAAGGAAAACAAGGTAAGTCAATGGCCGTTTCCGGAGTGGCAGTCGGCATTTCAGCCATAATTGGACCTGCCTTTGGCGGGATCATCGCTTCGAAATACGGAGTGAATTGGGTATTCATTATTATTGCCATTGTTATGCTTATCATTTTTGCATTGTCATCCTTTGTTATCCCTAATAAATCAACAACAATATCAAGGAAAATTGAACCTCCTGTTAAAACACTCATAACTTTATTAAAAAGCCCTATGCTTTCGATTAGTTTTAGCGGTGCTTTTTCCTTAATGTTTGCCCAAGGGGTATTAGCCTACATGCTACCTTTGCAGGTGGAATCACTTCAATTCGGCACTCAATATAGCGGAATTCTCCTTAGTACATTTGGGATCACCGCGATATTAATTTTTGCTTTACCGACCAATCGGCTCTTTGATCGCTATCAACACCATATTACGATGATGGTTGGTATGAGTATCATTGGGATAGCACTCATTTTCCTTAGCATGTCAACATCATTGTCACTCTTATTTATCTGTATGGTTATTTATGGTACTGGTTTCGCATTCCTTTTTCCATCTATCTCAGCTATGCTTGTAAAACATACTGATCTTGAAACTAGAGGAAAAGCATTCGGTTTATTTTATGCCTTTTTCTCGCTTGGAGTTGTCGTGGGCTCCTCCTTAACAGGCGTTCTAGCCGTATCCTTCGCAACGGGTTTTGTTATTGCTGCATGTATTTTATTTGCAAATACGATGTGGATGCTCCTTTATTTTAGAAGCAAGGCTCATGTTACTGAAGGAATGGAGTGAACAAAAGGTGAATGAATACGTAAGTAATTGTGCCGATTGTGGAAAGATGCTATATTGTTTAAATGGTTTTTTTAATGGTGTTCATACAGAGAATAATGAATCATTATGCTTTGATTGTGCTGATAAGAAGAAGAAATCCGAAGAATGAATACGGATTTCTTTTTTTATTTTCTCAATTGAGAATGATAATCATAAATT
>NZ_JBALOZ010000026.1:289-15132 GCF_036965125.1 Bacillus sp. JJ1503 | reverse complement strand
CAAGCGATGATTACAAAGGAGAAAGTAGATTTTTTACAGCAAAATTATTTTTAAAGGTGGAAAAGACTTGATACTGAATAAAATATATTGGGCAACCATCGCTGTATTAGGATTCGTTCACCTGCGCTCAGTGCTGCTGAACCTTTCTTTTCAATTTCCAATTATCATTATTTGCCTATTTATTGTCTGTTTCATTTTTTTCTTATATAAAAAAGTCCCTGTCAAAGTTTCAATTTTAAGCTATATTTGGAATTCTAGCCTTTTTGTTATGCAGGCATTGCTTGTATTAATTTATATAACTGATAAACCTTCCTGGATTTTTCTCGTTCCTTTTCTTATTTTTATCGGGATTGAAACCGTGCGAATAATTTGGGCAAACCAGCTCACATCTTTTACTAAAAAGCTAAAGGAATTTGAAGAGCAAAATAACCAATTCAATGAAACATTTCGCCTTGTTCGAACCGAGAGACATGACTTTTTAAAGCATGTTTCGGCTATCCACTATTTACTGGAGGATGGAAAGTATTCGGAGGCAAAGGCTTATCTTGATGAACTTGTTGATGGGTATGAAGAGACGAATTTATCTATAAAAGGGGAACGTGTTGTAGTCGCAGGAGTTCTGCATAAACTGTACCAGCAGGCTAAAGCATCAGATATAGAGGTTGTTTACGATTTTGATCTGCCTTTATCAACACTCCCCCTATCAGACCAGCATGTAGTTGCTTTGATAGGCAATCTTTTATCAAATAGTATCGATGCATGCATCGATTGGCAAAAGAAGCATAAAGAACAAGCTTGCATCACATTGCAATTTTACAAAAGAAGCGGATTATATCTATTAATCTGTAAAAATAATAGTCTGCCAATCCCAGCCGATATTTTGGATGGATTGTTCCAAACATATGGAAAGACAACGAAAACAGGTGATCATGAAGGGTTCGGAACAAAGATCATTCATAATATTGTCAAGGATCACGAAGGATTTCTGGATTTCGTCTATAAGGAGCATGAATTCACAGTAAAAATTAAATTGCCGGCAATTTTAGGTTAAAGGAACGCCCTCCCTCAAGAATAGAGGAAGGGCGTTCAGCTTGTGTAATAACAAATCCGTTTCAATCATTAATTCCCCTAAGCCTCACGAAGTGACTGTTTTTTCATTTTCGCCTTGAGGCCTAGCAGAATCGGGATAGCTAGTAATGAGGAAAAGCACAATAATCCAAAAACAAGAATTGGTTTGTCATACCCATATGTTTCGAGCAGAAATCCGCCAAGCGCTGGCCCGATGACATTTCCAATCTGTGTAAACCCCATCGCCCCGAAATACGTACCCCGCAAATGTGGCTTTGCGATATTATCCATGAATAAATCTGTCATGCTGAACATTAACACTTCTCCAGCAGTGAAAACAAACATGACAATCATCCACACGAGTATTCCTCTAGCTAAACCAAAGCCAATTAAACCCAAGCTGATCATGATACTGCCTAACATGATGGAAGTTAAAGGCGAGTATTTTTTTCCAATCGATAATAGCGGATACTGGATGGAAATAACAGTAAGCGCATTAAATGCTAACAAAATCGAAAACGTCTTGGCTCCATTTTCAATAAGAGATGTGTTCGAGAGAAATTGAGGCAAAGTGGACGACAATTGGGAATATCCAGTAATCGCCAAAATAAACCCAATTAATGACCATAATAAAATGGAATCTGATTTGGTAATCCTAAATGCATCGATGATTTTCACACGATTACCAGAGCTTATATTTTCTTTTGATACTGTTTGATTCGAAGTTTTTCGATAGGTTAACAGAAGCGATAATCCGTATAGGGCATACACACCAGCCGCAATAAAAAAGGCAGAGGTGGATTTAGATGAACCTAAGTAAAATCCAAGAAGCGGACCGAAAATCACGCCGACATTAATCGCCGTATAGCGAAGGTTAAAAATAAGAAGTCGATTTTTCGGTTCTGTTAAATCCGCCAGCAAGGCTCTTGATGCCGGTTCAAAAGTAGAACGGCAGAATCCATTTAGCGCATTCATAAGAAAAAATCCCCAAACCGCTTCCACTAAGCCAAAGCCGATAAAAACAAAAGCCCATAGAAAAATTGAAATTAATAAAACCTTTTTCCTGCCAAATCGATCGGAAAAATAGCCGCCAAAAAAGCTCGTTGCAATCCCAACCAGTGAACTCACGGCGATAATAAGCCCTGTTTGAGTAGGTGATACCCCTTTTACATTTGTTAAATAAATAGCCAAAAACGGAATGCTCATGGAGGTTGCCATTCTTCCGAAAACCGTTCCAATGACAATATTCCATACAAGTGGATGCAAATTTTTAAGTGCTGTCATATTGTTTCCTCTAATCTATTTTCAATAGTGAATCTATTCTAGCCTTTTATGCAGATTATGGCAATATTTAAATAGTTTGATAGTTTCTATGCAAACTTTATGCTTAAATTACATTATAGAGAAATTTACGAGGAGGAAACACAATGCCGATAGATTTAAGAAGTGATACTGTTACAATGCCTACCGAAAAGATGAGAGATGCAATGCGCAATGCCGAGGTTGGGGATGATGTATATCATGATGATCCTACTATCAATCGTTTAGAGCAAATAGCGGCAGACTTACTCGGAAAAGAAGCCGCTTTATTTGTCACAAGTGGAACACAGGGAAATCAGGTAGCAGTATTGACCCATACACAGCGGGGAGATGAGGTTATCTTAGAGGAGAACTCCCATATTTTTTACTATGAAACTGGCGGCCTCGCAACCATCGCAGGGGTACAGGCAAAGACAATTAAAGGGATAAATGGGCAAATGCCTTTATCTGAAATAAAGAAAGCCATTCGCGGGAATGACATTCACTTTCCAAGAACTAGCTTAATTTGCTTAGAGAATACTCATGCATTTTCAGGCGGGCGGGTTTTGCCGCTTAGTTATATGGAAGAGGTTTATCAGCTTTCAAGAGAGTATCAGATTCCCATCCATTTAGACGGGGCAAGATTATTCAATGCAGCTACTCGTTTAAACGTTCATCCTAAGGAAATGGCCAAATATGCAGACTCCGTTCAGTTTTGTTTATCTAAAGGACTTAGTGCTCCAATGGGCTCACTATTAGTAGGAACAAAGGAGTTTATCAAAAGGGCCAGAAAGTGGAGAAAAATGCTCGGAGGCGGAACCCGTCAGGCAGGTATCATTGGTGCGGCAGGAATTGTGGCTCTAGAAGAAATGATTGACCGTTTGAAAGAAGACCATATTCATGCAAAGGCCCTTGCTAAAGGACTAGCCCTAATTGACGGAATTGACATCGATTTAGATAGTGTGGAAACCAATATTATCATGGTGGATATTGATCGACTCGGAATGGACTCCGAGGAATTTATCAAGCATTTAAGATATCAAGAGATTCTAGCAACCTCTTCTGGTCCATATCGAATCCGATTTGTGACACATAGAGGTATCACGAATGATGATGTCGAGAAGACAATAGAAGTTGTTAAAGCAATATGTGAGAATTCCAGACAGAAACAAATTTAGGCTTTGTAGGGGGATGTGGGGAGATCATCGCTGCCCGATAGGCGGGGCCCTCCCCCAATTGCCCTATAAACAATGCATCATACCCTCAGCCTCATCCCATTTCACCGAATAGCCTTGTCCTTTTGCACAAAATATAGAGGCGGATGTGAAATCAGGATCCGCATTTTTATCATACCCGATATGTTCAAT
This sequence comes from Bacillus sp. JJ1503, assembly GCF_036965125.1. Classification (NCBI taxonomy): domain Bacteria; kingdom Bacillati; phylum Bacillota; class Bacilli; order Caryophanales; family Bacillaceae; genus Bacillus; species Bacillus sp. JJ1503. Next base: position 11,398 of record NZ_JBALOZ010000026.1, on the reverse strand, counting down.
GACCTCCTGCTCGTTATGACATCGGTCATAGCCTGCAAACGTTAATGCAATACGCCCTTTGCCATGAGTAAAAGAAGCCAGCACTGTTCCATAATCTATAAAGGTTGCAACCGGAACAATTCCCGTCAAAATTGCTTTTTCGCCCTCCGTCACTGGCGGATCAAAGCGGCCGTATGCCGTTTGAATATCCGATAACACCCTGCCCATTTGGTCTAAATCCACTTTGATTTTGAATTGATAGTAAGGTTCAAGCAATACGTTGCGTGCCTTTTCTAATCCTTGTCTTAAAGCCCGATAAGTGGCTTCCCGAAAGTCACCCCCATGGGTATGCTGATTGTGAGCTTTCCCGGTCAGCAGCGTAATCTTTAAATCTGTAAGAGGCGAGCCGGTAAGCACACCATGAACCTCCCGTTCTTGAACATGCTGGCCGACTAAATTTTGATAGCCAATGGATAAATGGTCAGTATGGCACTGACTTACAAAAACAATCCCGCTATTTCTTTTTCCTGGCTCTAATTTCACATGAACCTCTGCATAATGACGAAGCGGCTCAAAGTGCCCGTACCCAATCACTTCTGTTTCGATAGTTTCCTTATAAAGAACTTCAGGCTCTTCAAAAGCAATGTTTAAATGAAACCGATCTCTAACTAATTCCTCTAGCACTTCAAGCTGAATGGCTCCCATAACATGCAGGTGAATTTCCTGCAAACTCTCCTCCCACTTTACATTAAGCGAAGGGTCCTCTGCTTCAAGCATACGAAAATATCGCAAAACCTCTTTCACATTCACTCCAGACTCAAACACGACTTTTGAGCGAAGAGTTGGCACTATTTCGTATACAGCTTTTTCCTTTAGTGCCCCAACTCCATCACCAACGGATGCGCCTGTAATTCCTGTAACTGCAAAAAGTTCTCCAGCGCAAGCTTGATCGATTTGTTCATATTGACTGCTATTATAACGGCGAATTTGTGTTACCTTTTCCGTTATTCCATCGCCATAATTCATCTCTTCCCGTACACGTAGCGTACCAGTATAGGCCTTTATAAAAGTGATTCTTGTCCCATTTTTTTCATAACGAACCTTATAGACCCTGCCGGAAAAAGGCGTATTCAGAGGGAAGTTCGTCACTGATAGTAATTCCAATTTCTCTAGAAAGCTTTTCACACCTATATCCTGAAGAGCTGACCCACTTGATAGGGGAGAAATTTGAGCTGATTGAACCATTGTTTGCATTTTTTGGATCCATAATTGAGGTTCGTATCCTTTATCCAAATAGTATGCTAGTAATTCCTCATCCCTCTCAGCTAGGAATTCGATTAATTCATCCTCCATTATTCCATCAGTTAAAGAGGATGTTATGTCACAAATATCTACTGTTAAACTACTGCGTATTTCATCTAACACTCGGTCAATATCCGCACCAGCTCTATCAGTTTTATTAATAAAGAAAAAGGTTGGAATGCTGTGTTTTTTCAACAGATTCCAAACCGTCTCCGTATGACCTTCTACCCCCTCAACAGCACTGACGATAATAACGGCCAAATCCATCACCTGAATAGCTCGTTCCATTTCTGGAGAAAAATCGATGTGCCCCGGAGTATCAATTAAATAGTAGGTAGCATCCCCAAATTCAAAGATCCCTTGATCAGCAAAAACGGTAATACCACGCTGCCTTTCTATTTCATGGCTATCAAGAAAGGTACTTTGATGGTCAACCCGTCCCCGTTTCTTGATCGTTTTTGTATGGTAAAGCAGCTGTTCTGAAAAAGTGGTTTTTCCCGCATCGACATGAGCTAATATTCCAATTGTCTTGTTCATTTGTATGTTAACGCCCCTTATTCCGCTTAGGTCTGTTCTAGTAGTTATCATTATAGCAAGTTTGAGGTACAAGTGGGGCGGGGTACGGGTTCGTTTCCACTTTTTCGTAGATTCCCATAGAATTTGAACTCTTACACGCTTTTGTTCCGATTGCTTTTTCGAAACGCTGCAAATTCTTGTGCTGATTCGGTTAACCGTCTTTCCGTTTCCTCCATCATGTCAACAAGCAGTTCCTTCACACTTGGAACATCTTCGATTAACCCCGCAATCTGGCCACTGTTCATAAATCCATTTTCCAAATCGCCTTCAATCGCACCTTTAATATGTTTTTCTTCCGATGTCCATTCTGCATATTCCTCTAATGTCATTCCCGCTTTTTCCCGATCATGAAGAGTCTTCGCGTATGGTGTTTTTAAAATTCTTCTGACCTGACCAACACTGCGGCCAAAAATCATCGTTTCTGTGTCGCCTGCGTTAACAAGATTCTGTTTATATAAATCGTGAAATGGTGCTTCTTTTGTCGCGATTAGTCTAGTACCCATTTGCACTCCGCTTGCACCCAGCATCAGTGCTGCCGCTAGGCCTTTGCCGTCTCCGATGCCACCAGCTGCCAATACTGGTATGCTCACATGCTTCACAATTTGCGGAATAAGCGTAAATGTTGTTAATTCCAGACTAGAGTTAATCCCTGCGGCCTCATAGCCTTCCGCTACTAAAATATCCGCTCCAGCCGCTTCAGCTTTTTTGGCATGCTTTACTGATGCAACGAGGGCAATTACCTTCACACCATGTTCATGAAGCACTGGAATGTAAGGAGCAGGATTTCCCGCTGATAAGGATACAACTGGAATACGGTGATTAATCACGAGTTCAATTAGCTCCTTCGTATAAGGAGATACACTAACCGCGATATTTACAGCAAAAGGTTTATTCGTGCACTGCTTCGTTTCAAGAATAATTTTTTCTACTTCATTTGGTGCCATCGTGCCGCAGCCAATTGTCCCAAGACCTCCCGCTTCGCAAACAGCCGCTGTCAGCTGTGCATTGCTGATATTACCCATTCCACCCTGGATAATCGGGTATTTGATTTGAAGCAATTCACAAACAGATTTCATCATTATCCTTCATCCTTTCTCTATAAAAAGACTGCCCATCGCCTGCCTATATAATGGGCGGTTCTGGACAGCCTGTTTGAAAGTGTTGTTCAATAAATAGGACTATTCATTTACATTCTCAACAATAGCAGCAATTCCCTGGCCAACACCGATACACATTGTCGCAAGGCCATATTTTTCATCACGTTTCTTTATTTCATAAAGAAGTGTCGTTAAAATGCGGGCACCGCTTGCGCCAAGCGGATGTCCGAAAGCAATCGCCCCCCCATTAACGTTCACCTTACTTTGATCAAGTCCCAACCGATGAATACATTCAAGCGATTGAGATGCAAACGCCTCATTCAATTCGACCAGTCCCAAATCATCTACTGTTAAACCTGCCCGTTCAAGCGCTTTTCTTGATGCATAAATCGGACCAAGTCCCATAACGGCTGGCTCAAGCCCCGCTGTTGCACCTGTCACATATTTCGCCAGCGGCTTCAAGCCCAATTCTTTAGCTTTTTCAGCGCTCATCAATAGCAGGGCAGAAGCTCCGTCATTTACTCCTGAGGCATTGCCAGCTGTTACTGTACCGCCTTCAAAGAGCGGTCTGAGTTTGCCGAGCTTTTCCAGTGTAGAATCTGGGCGTGGATGCTCGTCTGTATTTACAATAATTTCATTTCCTTTACGGTCTTTGTAAATAACCGGGACAATTTCCTCTGAAAAACGATTTTCCTCCATCGCCTTTTTCGCACGCAGCTGGCTTTCAAAGGCAAATTGATCCTGGTCTCTTCGTGAAATATTATATCGCTGTGCGACATTTTCAGCCGTTTGCGGCATGGAGTCCGTGCCGTACATTTCTTTCAGCTTTGGATTCGTAAAGCGCCAGCCAATCGTTGTATCCTGCAATTCCATATTGCCGCGCGGATAGTCCTGAGAAGGCTTTGCCATCACGAGCGGTGCACGTGTCATACTCTCTGTTCCGCCCGCGATAAAAATATCACCTTCGCCAACAGCAATGGATCTTGCTGCATACAGGACCGCATCCAAGCCAGATCCGCACAGGCGGTTGATGGTCGTACCGCCGACTTCCACTGGAAGGCCCGCAAGCAAAGCAGACATTCTCGCTACATTTCGGTTATCTTCCCCGGCCTGATTCGCGTTGCCAAAAATAACCTCTTCAATTTTTTCTGGGGGAAGTTTAGGGTTTCTTTCGATAAGTGCCTTAATAACAACAGCACCTAGGTCATCTGGTCTTACATCTTTTAAAGCTCCTTTATATTTGCCTATCGGTGTACGGACAGCATCAATAATGACTACTTCTCTCATTTTTTTACCATCTCTTCCTTGTTCGTATAGTCATAAACACCTTTTCCGCTTTTTCGACCTAGACGTCCGGCCTTGACGTACTGTTCTAGTAGCGGTGCCGGGCGGTATTTCTCGCCAAGCTTTTCATGTAAATATTTTAGGTTGTTTAAACGGACATCAAGGCCGACAAGGTCAACGAGTTCAAATGGCCCCATTGGATAGTTCAAGCCAAGTTTAATCGCTTTATCAATTTCTTCAGGTGTTCCGAGTCCCTCCTGAAGCATATAAAACGCTTCGTTGCCGACAAGGGCACTAATCCGGCTCGTTACGAATCCTGGGAATTCATTAATTACGACTGTTTCTTTCCCCATTTTGACAGCTACTTCCCTGATGACATTTGCTGTTTCCTCACTCGTTTCCAAGCCGCGGACAATTTCTACGAGAGGCATTTTATGTACAGGATTGAAGAAGTGCATCGCGATTGTTTTTTCTGGTCGTTTGGCATAAGAAGCAATCTCTGTTGGACTCATTGTGGATGTATTAGTAGCAAAGATGCAGCTTTCAGATGCATGCTCTTCCATTATTTCAAACACTTGTTTTTTGATTGCTGCTATTTCAGGGACAGCTTCAATGATTAAATCAGCAACTGAAGCTGCTTTAGACAAGTTACTTTCATAGCCTAAATTAGCACGGGCTTTTACTGCTTCTTCTGGAGAAATTTTCCCCCGTAACAGGCCTTTTTCAAAAATCGAGCCAATTTCCTGCCTGGCATTTTGCAAAGCTGATTCATTAATGTCTACTAATGTGACTGAATATCCGCCAACTGCTCCAACATAGGCAATGCCTCTGCCCATTACGCCGGACCCTACAACCACAATGCGGGTGATCATATCGATTCTCCTCCTTATGCATTCAATGAGTATGGAAAGATAACCTTATTTCTCTGGGTCTTAACTAATATATTTATATTTACCTTGGCGAATTTTTCCTCAAAATAAAGCTTCTTACTCTGCGTGTATTACTTGTGTAACTAACCTTATTATTTTCCTAAAAAAATAGGCTTTCTTTTTTGCAAAAATGCTTCAATGCCTTCACGATGATCAGCTGTTAATCCAGCCGCTCTCTGGCCTTGTGCTTCGTGTTCTAGATAGTCTTCAAAGGATAGAGTGGAAACTGCTTTCAGTGAGCGTTTGATTAAACCTATCGCCTTCGTTGGCATAGATGCAAGGCGTGAAGCAAAGCTGCTTACCTCTTTCTCGAAAGCCTCCACTGGGATCATCCGATTCGCAAGGCCAATATGAACGGCCTCCTCAGCGGGCACTTTTTCTCCCAATATAGCGAGCTCTGCCGCCTTTGCATGACCAACGAGCTGACTTAGAAAATAGAGATTTCCAGAGTCTGGAATGAGCCCTACATGTATGAAAGCATTTACGAAACTCGCTTTCTCTGAAACTAGTCTAAAGTCACACGCAAGTGCAAGGGAAAATCCTGCTCCAGCAGCTACTCCATTTACTGCTGCGATAATCGGCTTTTCACATTGTCTCAATTGTTTAACCATCGGGCCGTAATGGTTTCTTAGCACATCGCCATGATCCATTTTTTCATCGACTTCTGATAAATCTTGGCCGGAACAGAACGCCCGGCCCTCGCCTGTAATAACTATGCAGCGTACCTTATCGTCCTTTGAAGCGCTTCTTACGGCGTCTTTTATTTCACGGTTCATTTGCGCAGTAAACGCATTAAGTTTGTCTGGCCTATTTAAGTAAAGCCAGGCAACTCCATCTTTAACGTCATAACGGATCGTTTCAAACATGCAATTCCCCCCTACTTTCCTTTATAATTCAGTTTTCTTTCCTTGCCTCCTATAAAACACTTACATTGAACAGTTCCATGTGAGGGTTTTTGCCTCGATTCCTACAAAACATTGCTTCGATCTTATCCCCTGCCTCATTCCGCCTGATAAATTGTTCTAATTTCTCTTTTCAGCCACCATTGTAAGATTGGCATTTCTGCCCCTCCTATTAAATCTATAGGAAATGATTAATTATATTACACCTTTATAACGCTATTGTAGTTTATCGTTATATGAATTGTAAATATATTCAGGCATTTATAGAAAACTTTTTTCTCGACATAAATACCCGTTACTCTCAACCTCTTAGACTGCATAAAATTCTCTCATGATTCTTAAAATAATATGGATACTATCCGGTGATACTAAAAACAGGAACATTTAGGAGGATTCCCTATTGGATATATCATGGATGGCTTTTATGATGATTATTTTAGCAAGTTATCGTTTAACCCATTTAATCGTTTTTGATAAAATAGCAGAACCTTTAAGAAATCTTTTTTTAACGAAAAAGGAAACTCCCGACCATGAAATCAAAAAGGTACCAAAATCCATGATTGGTTACCTCTTAACCTGTTATTGGTGCACAGGAATTTGGTCTGCAATCCTGCTCTGTACAAGTTATCTTTTCCTTCCCTCCATTGCTAAATTTATTATTTTCATCCTTGCCATTGCAGGTGGACAAGCCATCTTGGAAACGTTTGTTGGGGTAAATATCAAAAGAACTGAATTGTATAATGAGCAAATAAAACATAATTCAAATTCCAATTAGAGAAGACCGACCCCAGGATTGAAAAACAAAGTCCAATCCCCCAGTACAGAAATACTTTAGTATACTGAGGGATTGGACTTTGAATATTCTCTATTAATACCTATCCTGCCGGCAACTTCATTTTATCCATGATTGTGGAAAAAAAGCTTTTGAAGGATACAATTTTGTTGCTTTTTTGATCAGAGCCTTCATTTATGATTTGACTATCTGTCAACCGTTCAAACATTTCTATTCCTTGTTCGTTATCTCTAGAATCCTTATCCAGTAGCTCGGAGGAGTAGATGTATTCCCCTTTCATAATGCTGTGTATCGAGGCGATTAACTCCTCGCTTGGGGTGTCCTTCAATAAATAACCTCTTACACCCGCTTTCAGGGCACCTTCAAAATAGCCTGTTTTTGCAAAGGTTGATAAAATAATTACCTTACACCCTGTTGTCATGCAGGCATCTACTACCTCAAGTTTGCTCATTCCGGACATGTCTATGTCCATAATACAAACATCGGGCTGCAATTGTTGTACAAGGGTAAGGGTCTCGTCTCCATTCCTTGCCTGACCGACCACTTCCATGTCACTTTCCATATTTAGAAGCGAACCTATAACCCCTAACAGCATTTCCTGATCCTCAGCAATGACAATTCGAATCATTTTCATTCTCTCCTTATCTAGATGCACCATTAAACAAAAACTCCCCTAGAGTGAAGGGGAGCCAGTCGAAGTTACAGTTCAGGCGGAAACTCTATTTTCAACTAAAGCTTTAGCTTCTTTAAAACTAACGAAATTCTTGTTTTGCTCATCCCATAGACGGAATCGGAGCGACTTCAAACTTGTGGCAAGAGAGATCGTCGGAACGTTTTGTAAGGGTGGCGTATTATTGTGTGCCTGTTCTAGTTTATAATTTGGAACCCTTGGACTTAAATGGTGAACATGGTGAAACCCAATATTTCCAGTTAAGAATTGCATAAGTTTTGGAAGCTTATAAAAGGAGCTTCCTTCTACTGCCGCTTTCACATATTCCCAATCTTTATCTGCTTCAAAATAAGAATCCTCAAACGTATGCTGTACATAAAACAACCAAATGCCTACTGAACCAGATAGTAAGAAAATCGATCCTTGGACGAGAAGGAATGACTTCCATCCTACCGCCCAGCAGAGCAACCCTACTAAAGCAGCGATTAGGACATTCGTCAAATAAGTGTTCATGCGTTCCTTCTTTTTGGCACCTTTACGGTTAAATCTATTTTTAAGAAGGAATACATAAATCGGTCCTAATCCGAACATAACGAATGGATTACGGTAAAAACGATAGGCTAAACGAAGTCTGAGCGGCGCCTCTAAATATTCAACTACTGTAAGCGTCCAAATATCTCCTGTCCCGCGTTTATCTAAGTTCCCGCTTGTTGCGTGATGAACGGAGTGCTCATGCCCCCATTGATCAAAAGGAAAGATTGTCAAAACACCCATTGCTGTACCAACTATTCGATTGGCACGGCGATCTTTAAAAAAGGAATGGTGGGTGCAATCATGAAAGATAATAAAAATTCTCGTTAAAAAACCAGCCGCAATCACTATGGGCACTAATGCCAGCCAATATGATACGGACAGGCTTAAATAGGCAAGATACCATAATGTAATAAATGGAACGACCGTATTAATGAGCTGCCATACACTTTCTTTTGTCGTTGATTTTTCAAATGGAGCTACTTGTTTTCTCAAATTCTTCGTGTTTTGTAAGGTCATTTATTTAAATTCCTTTCTTGAATCCCTTGTTAATTTTAATTATAAAGGAAGGGATTTGGAGTTGTTAGTAGCAGGTGTCACCTACAAGGCATGACAAACGTCATGTACAAGATAGACTTAAAGATAAATTCTGTAAAACACTTTCACGGAATATAAACAAGAAAAGCCGCCATTTCGGACTTAATGGACCACCTTCCCCATGACAGCTGCTTAATGAAAACCAGTTGTTTTTTTAAAAATAAAATCCAACTTGTTCGGTATTTCACGTATAATGAACCATATTCACATCATGCATATGATAATCCTTTAGGAGAATCCTATTCATGAATTGGAAAAAACGAAAAATGAGGTTTATACATGAATGAAAAAAGTTTTGCTGATTACCATTTAAGTGATGAAATAAAAAGAGCACTAGCTGTATTAAAATATGAAACTCCCACACAGGTTCAGATTGATGTCCTGCCATTAGCACTCGAAAAGCAGGATCTTGTTGTTAAATCTCAAACAGGCAGCGGGAAAACTGCATCTTTTGGTATACCTATTTGCGAAATGATTGAATGGGAGGAAAAAAAGCCACAGGCATTAGTTCTAACACCAACGAGGGAGCTTGCTGTTCAAGTTCGAGAAGATATCACGAATATCGGAAGGTTTAAACGAATCAAAGCTACCGCCCTATATGGAAAAGAACCTTTTTCGAAACAAAAAGACGAATTAAAACAAAAAACTCATGCGGTTGTAGGTACACCTGGCCGTGTCATAGACCACATTGAAAGAGGAACCTTAGTTTTAGACCAAATAAAGTTTTTGATCATAGATGAAGCGGATGAAATGCTCAATATGGGTTTTATCGATGAAGTAGAAGCGATAATAAATGAACTTCCTTTAGATAGAGTAACGATGGTATTTTCCGCAACGTTGCCTAAGGATGTTGAAAATCTCTGTCATAAATATATGAAGGATCCTATTCATATTGAGATTGAGTCTACTGGGGTAACATCGGATACCATTGAACATCAGTTAATCGAGGTGAAAGAAGAAGAGAAAATTTCACTTCTTAAAGATGTTACGATCGTTGAAAATCCAGATAGCTGTCTTATTTTTTGCAGAACTAAAGAAAATGTAGATACAGTGTTTACCGAATTAGAAGAATCCAATTATTCTTGTGAACGAATCCATGGAGGGTTAGAACAAGAAGTGCGGTTTGCCGTTATGGATGGGTTCAAAATGGGAAATTTCCGTTATCTAGTGGCCACCGATGTAGCTGCAAGAGGAATTGATATTGATAATGTGACACTTGTGATCAATTTCGACGTTCCTCTGGAAAAAGAGAGCTATGTCCACCGTACAGGTAGGACTGGCCGTGCCGGCAGCAAAGGCAAAGCGATCACGTTTGCAACACCTTATGAAGGAAAATTCCTGAAATCAATTGAAAAGTATATTGGCTTCGAGATACCTGTTATGGAAGCTCCTAAATATCAAGAAGTGGCTGCAGGAAAAGCTGCCTTCGAAGAAAAAATGAGTGGCCGCAGAGCCGTTAAAAATAATAAAACTGCCCGAATAAACCAAGATATCATGAAACTTCATTTCAGCGGCGGAAAAAACAAAAAGATTCGAGCTGTAGATTTCGTTGGAACGATTGCAAAAATCCCTGGAGTCACAGCAAATGATATTGGAATTATTACGGTCAAGGATCATCTGTCATATGTTGATATTCTTAACGGAAAAGGCTCACTAGTTTTACAAGCAATGGAGAATACAACAGTCAAAGGAAAGAAATTAAAAGTTAGTAAAGCAATTAAATAATTAAAAGACATAAAGGACGATTATAAACACAAATAATTGTCCTTTATCTATTCTATAAGAAACCTCTATTTATTTCCTCCCATGTAATTTCATTCCACATTGCATCATCCAAATACTTTTTCCCTTTTCAGAGGTGGTCATGACGAGCGATTTGTGTGAACTCTTATGTAAAAGCGTACTCTGAAGCCTCATGACGAAAGTTTCGGTGGTTTCCAATAAAAACAGCGTTCATGGTGAACGATTTTATTATACAATACAAATAATACCATTGCTTAAAGGAGGAGCACTTATGAAATCTTTAATTCGTGGAGAAAAGGTTAAATTGTCCGATTTCACCCCTTCCACTCAGCTTCAGGTCGAAATAAACGTTGCGTCCGGTTTTGAAGTTGACATTACGTGCTTTGGGTTAAACGAAAACAAAAAAATTGCCGATGACCGATATATGATCTTCTATAACCAGCTTCATTCACCTTTAAATGAAATTCAGCTGCAATCCCATAACAGCGGCAGCGGAACTTTTTTAATCGATTTATCCAAGCTGCCACCCACTTCTCAATATTTAGTCTTTACAGCAACCATTGACGGGAATGGAACAATGGGGATGATTTCTTCCGGATCTTTTGTCGTAAAAGCAAATGGACAGCCAATCATGGAATATTCTTTTCAAGGATCCGATTTCAGCAATGAAAAAGCAGTTATTATATCGGAAATCTATTATAAATCG
>NZ_JBALOZ010000026.1:0-172 GCF_036965125.1 Bacillus sp. JJ1503 | reverse complement strand
TGGCGGTGAAGTGGCTGAGGAGAGCCCACAGCAGCCTGCATCTTCGCCAGTTACACAAGCTGCACCAACTCCTCCCCCTCAGCCAATCAATACTAAAAGAATTATGTTAGAAAAGAAGATGGAGCAACAGGCACCAAAAATTTTGGACCTTTCCAAAAAAGCAACAGTCAGC
>NZ_JBALOZ010000025.1:10434-14598 GCF_036965125.1 Bacillus sp. JJ1503 | reverse complement strand
AACTACTGCTTTTTACACTATCCTTCCCCGATTGAACTAATGCACCCGTTAGCTTAAGTACATTTCTTCACAATCTCCATTTCTCTTACTAAGCGTTACTAAAAAATCTGGCCCGTTTGAGGAACAGTGGTAAAAACTATGTCTAGAATGGAACACCGTTTGACTTCCAGTCAAGCGCTCTCCCACGATGGTTACTTTAACTGTCCCAAACATTATTCCATACAAAAACGAAAATTCTTAATTTACGGGTTTTCTCCAAACGACTCCTCTTCGCTCATATTCCATTGACACTTCTGTGAATCCGTCATTTTGTTTTTGATCAAGTATTGGAGTTCTTCTGTACTATTCTTTTGCTCTTTTGAGCCATGCCTTGACGGCCTCTTTGTAATTTCCTTGTATGAAATCTGATCAGTATTACCCCATTTCTTCCAGGGAACTTTATCGTATTTATGGTGCTGATAATACTTCCATGGATGGATGCTCCCCGGCGCATAATTATACGTGCCCATGTTTACTAGATTAGTTACAATCTCTCCAGTCTCGATATGATAGACTACTTCAAAGCGACCATTCGACGATACGAACTTTACATGATACGTTGCGTCCAATTCAGTTTCTTCGTACCTGTGATACTTGGCGCTGAATAGTCGCCACTTGCCGCAAGCTGCGAGTTCAATCATCTCATCTAATCGCTCTGGGGCCTCCCCATATCGATTCAGTTCATTTCGAAAATAATGAACCTCCTCCGTAACGTATGCAAGTTGCCTGACATGTCGATCAAAAGTATCAAAAAATAAATAATAATGCTGATGCCCAACCAACATCTCTTCATTTTCCCTCAAATCATGCATCAAACGAGTGAGAATCGCGTGTGATCCAATCGCTTTGGAACGGTCAAATACATACCATTTTCGATGCTGTGAGCGAATTTGATCATACTGTGCCGAGAGTTCTGAAAAGTATGCCTCTGTTAAAAAATCGGACTTGATTGTCACATGCACAACAGGATATACAAAATTTTCATCCAGACGATGGTACCCGTAGGGTGGTCATAGTTCAAGTAGGAAGTTGAATTTTTAAGATACACGAGCTTTTCTACTAACCTTACAAACTAATCTCATCAATGCACTGTGTACTGGAGGAAATATCGTAAAGATAACATTCATTGTTCTACGCATTGGCATCGGACAAATTACAGGTTTATTTTTATGGATACCGTCTAAGGCAATTTTCGCAAGTTGTTGTGGAGACATCATCTTTTGTTTTTTCAATTGTTTTGTAATAAGAGACTTATTGATATTTATTGCTTTCGCCTCATCAAAAATAGGTGTATCAACAAATGTTGGACAAATCGCGCTTACTTTTATGCCAAATTCCTCCGCTTCATAATGAAGGGATGTAGTTAGACCTACAACTGCATGTTTTGTTGTGGAGTAGGCTGAAGATACTGGGGAGGGTCCAAGGCCTGCAGCTGATGCCGTGTTAACTATATGTCCGAAGCCTTGTTCTTTCATGATTTTATACCCAATTTGAGTTCCATTAATGACTCCCCATAAATTTATGTCTACAATTTCTTTCCAGTCTTCTATCGACATATCATATAATTCGCCGTACATGGCAATACCTGCATTGTTAAAAAGGTAATCTAACCGGCCGAATTCTTGATAGACTTCATTAATCGCACGTTCAACACTTTTAAATTCGGTTACATTTAAATAAACAAACCTAGAATTGATGGCTTCTTTATTAAGCTCAGCTTTAAAAGTCTTCCCATCTCGTTCATTAATGTCTGAAATAATAACAAATACATTTTTAGAAACTAATTCATTGCAAATTGCCTTACCTATCCCTGATGCTCCGCCCGTTACAATAGCAACTTTCCTATACCCTTCCATTACTACTTCCTCCTAAATAATTTTTTTACTACTGAAGGGACTTATGGTCGAAGAATAAAAGTCGATCTATCATTGTTGCATATTCGTCTGCAACAAGTGCTGCACCAGTACTATTTAAATGAATGCCATCTAATGTGAAGTGAAGTCCTCGCTTTTTTGATAACCGGTCGATGCTAGTTGGATTTTTATAAAAGAGTACATCCAACATCACTCTCATAACTTTGATGCTGACGTAATCTGAACAAGTGACTTTAGAAAGGTGTTTCTCAAATACGGAATGCATATCTAAAAAACTTACATTTGAGTGTTTTCTAGAGAGGGATTGGATGATGGAAGATAAATTTTTTATTTCTTTATTCGATTCATTCTTTGATGTTTCACCCACTAATGCTGGTGAAACTGTAACCACCTGTTTAGAAGAAGCTATAACCATTTCTAATACTTTGTTGTAATACTCCCTAAATTCCTCGGGATCTTTTGCAACAGGCTGTGCTTGGACTCTCAATAATTTTGAATAAACATCATTGACTCCAATCCAAAGGAAAATAAGATCATAATCTGTATCTAATTTTACTTTTGTTAAACGGGTATGCAAACTTTTAACTGACTCCCCTGGTTTGCCTAGATTATCAAACAAAATATTTGGGTAATTATCTTTTAAAATGTTAACAAAAGACACTCCAGGACGACCTTCTGTTAAACTGTCACCTAGTAATCCTATTTTCATTATTAAATTCCCCCTTTTTTATTGACCCTAAAAAAATCATAATTGCTTGTTTAAAAAGAGGCTCAAGCGAACTCAATTCTTGAGTATTCGTAAGCTGGCATAAGCCACCAAGCCACGTTCCTAGTAATACAGTCCATTCATCTGGATTTCCTGCTATAAACTCCCCCTTTTCTATACCCTCTTGAAAGATTGAGCGATAAGAACTCATCGGGACAACGGCTAATTCATATAATTGTTTTACAGATTCTGGACTTGAGTTTGGATTTGAAGCTAACTCCTGTCCTGATTTTAATAAGGGTGTTTGGTAATTATAGAGTACGTGCATAGCAATGCCATACAATTTTTCTGTTGCGGTTAAGTAAGTAGATTCTATTTTCACCCACTTGTCGTACCAATCTCGCATAGTTTTTTGTGCCAAAAGGACAAAAAGCCGCTCTTTGTTCTGGAAATGATAATAAATGTGTCCCTTACTGTAACCAGAAGCTTTTGAAATATCACCAACTGATGTTTGATTATAGCCTTTTTGAGAGAACAGAATTGAAGCATTTTCCATGATTTCATTTTTTGCATTCTCACCATCATAACGCCTTTTGTTCAACGAGATGCTCCTTCCTCTAAATTGAACGTTCGTTCTATTTTAATTATACATATTTTTACTGAATTATCATTAATATACATTAAATTTACACATTATTGTCACTATTCACATAATATATACTAATCAAATCTACTTATAAAGATTTTGCTTATTAATTAATTCTAATTGTTCAACTATCCTTCTTCGTCCAATAACATTTACAAAAAAGGGTACTTCTCCTTCTTGAAGGTAAGCACCCGTGAGCACTAGTACAATTTTTCACAATCTAACTTTTTAAATAAATACATTTTCTACTTCTTCGTAAAGTATGCCATCGAGATTAAATCATAATAAATATCTTCATCTACTTTTATAGCTTTTACTTTACGTCCTTCCTCAACAAAGCCAACCCTTTCGTATAAAGAGACTGCATTCGTATTTTCAGCAAACACTTCGAGGCAGACTTTTTCAATTAAAGGATTTTCTTTTGCCCAAGCCAACAATAAAGTTAGCATGGCTTTACCAACCCCTTGATATCTATATTTATCTGCAACACTCATACCAAGTGAACCTCGATGTTGTATTCGCTTTTTATGACCATTATGGAAGTCTAAAAACCCGATAATATTACTTTGATATTCTGCTATTATTGCTAACTTGCCATTGTCATCAAAAATCTCTTTTAAGAATTGTTTTTGTCGTTCATAGGATACCTTGAATTCAGCTTCCGTTGTAAGTAAAAAAGGAGCTTCGCTAATAATGGTTTGATTAAACCTCAATACCTTCTTCGCATCTTCAGGTAATGCCGTTTTTATTGTACATGGTTCCCCGTTTTTAGTTACGAAGTTCTTCGGTTGAATGAACCCCATAGAAAACCACTCCCCCATTTGTTTTCTATATAATTTCTTTCGCTTTATGCGAATTTCCTTTTTTTATTAACCTGTTAGTTATTTTAGGTGCATTCT
>NZ_JBALOZ010000025.1:0-10418 GCF_036965125.1 Bacillus sp. JJ1503 | reverse complement strand
AAGAATTGCGCCCGATCGTAAGATCAAGATAATGATTATAATTGCAGCCTTTAGCTTGTTGAACTAACACATCTTTTAGTTCAACAAATGTATCGAGTCTAATAATTAAAGCAAATATTTAACTGTCCGTAAAGTGTACTCGATTATTGTGCTATCGTCTCCGTTTATTTGAATTTAGGTCAAAGTTTCAACTAAGCAAATTGTGTCAATAGTTGGTTGAACTTGTCACGTTCTTCCCAGAAAGGGCCATGACCACTATATTGAAACGGAACAAGCTGTGAATTTCTTATTTTTTCATTTAGTTCCTGAGCTTGTGCAAATGGAATAACTTTGTCATGAATACCGTGAATGATTAAAGTAGGAACATTAATTTTTGAGAGATCCGCATGTAGCTTCTCATCTCTTAATGTCTTTATAATAGCAGCTGTTGACCAACTTGCTGCTTGTAATCCCATTTGTAAAAACCAGTCCGAAAATGGTTTAGTTATAAACTGAAAGAAAAAGCCATCTATTACGTCCTGTATCATTTTAGGCCGGTCATTTAAGGTTTCTTTAAGAAAGTTATTAGCAGTTTCTGCGGTAAATCCAGTTGGGGCTGCCGCATCAACAAGAACAAGCCTTGATACCCCAAAACCGTTGTGACGAGACATATACCGAATTGCGATAGCCCCGCCTGTAGAGTGACCTACAAGAGTAAAATTGTTTATTTGAAGTGTACTAACTACTGTGCGGATATCATCTGCAAGTCCGTCAAAAGTATAGCCGGTCATTGGTTTATCCGAATTGCCAAAGCCCCTCCAGTCTATACCAATACAGCGATAGCCCATACCAGGAAGAACATTAATCTGATATTCAAACTGTTTATGGCTTAACGGCCAGCCATGCAAAAATACGATGGTCTTATTTCCCCCCGGGTTAATATCTTCTACATATAAGTTCACACCTGGCTCTACAACAACAAAGTATCCCATGAAGATCCCTCCCTAGTTAATATGGTTTCAACAAAAGATATTCATTTTGGTTAACATAGATGAGTACCTATTCCAGTTGTAGGGCAGAGAAGCGAAAAAGGACGGGGTTTATTGAACTTTCCGATCCCTTTTGTTTAAGCACATACCATCAGCATCTAAGATGGTATTCTGACAGATATTAATTTTCAGAAAATAATTCTCCTTTTTGCTCATTCCGATATACCTGCAATTCCTTATCCGAATTGATGATTATTTTACTGTTATCTGTTAATGTAATCTCAAGAGGAAATATGGCAGACGTTTTATCAGAAAATATCCATCTTCTCCCTGGTTGGGCTAATATAATAAATATTCCCTTCCTCCTTTCACCCATGAAATTAAGGAACTGTCTACTTATTGTTTTATTGTCACGCTCTATTACACCAATTTGATTTAGTTTTTCGCTTACACTTATAGTGTCTTCTACAATTAAACCTATTTCACTAATGTTTAAAATGCTTTTAACGGAAAAAGGTTCTATACTATCTTCAGCAATTTCATATCTTGAAATAAATTCTACTATATTACCAGAAGGGTCATAGAAATAAAGAGCAAGTGCAGGTAAATGAGCAAAATTAGCTTCATCTGCCCCATCTTCTACAAGTAAACTTACTCTTTCTTTTACCCATGATTTTGCTTCATAAAATTTGTTAGCGGGTATGTTAAATGCAAAGTGGTAATATGGGTTACCTTTTACTTCTTTTGTAGTAAACTCCAGTTCACCTGTACCAACAGCAATTCGAAAGCTATCCTTATCCTCATTGATTAGAGAAAAACCTAACGTATCAATATAGAACTTTTTCATTTCAATTAAGCTTTTAGTCTGTAAAACTAGCGATTTAATTTCCATTAAAGATACACCTCTTTTTGAATATTTTACATTAACAGTATCATTTTTTGAAAAATACGCACAATTTAAAAGTCTAATGTTATCTAACAAAGTAACTAAGTCCCTCAACTAACCTGCGAGTAAGCATAAGTACATTTCTTCATAATCTTCATTTCTCTTACTGACTAAACAATATGGCCCTTTAATTAAAAAAGAAGCGTTCCTAAACTAACGCAGCCCGAGTTTATATATAGGCCTTCACAATCTAATCTTAAAAAATTTCAATCAGCTTTTTTATCGCACTGACTACCACTTCTGGTTCATCATTTTGTATATAATGAGCACTGTTTTCAGCAATCACCAATTCACCATTTGAGGATATTTCAAGAATTTCCTTCTGCATTTCATTCCATAGCCCTTGTGATTCCTTTGAATAATGAGCTTTCTTACCAGCTGAGAGAACAATTAATGGGACATTTAATTTAAGTCTGCTTTCTTTTAACTGCTTTAGGCTTTCCATAAATTCATCATAATTGCCTTCATAAACGAATTGCTTGTTGTATGCATGTTGAAAATCTAGGGACATCGTTGGGAGAAATCTTTCTCTGTAATCTTCAGGCGTAGAGTCAACCAAGACAAGTCCACAAACCTCATTATGATATTTAGTTGCATACATCCGCATATTAACTCCACCAAATGAATGACCGACTAATATGTAGGGAGGTTTAATATCGGCTTCAATAAGAAGTTCCTTTAATTCTTTTACCATCTCACGGCTGGTTCTGGGGTTAGAACTTGTTTCACTTTTCCCAAGTCCTGCTCTATCATAAATTAGAACATTAGTGAGCATTGAAATATCCCCAATTACTGAATCCCAAGCCTTAGAAAAATCTCCATATCCAGCGTCCATTATGACTGTTGGTTTTCCATTATTTTCTCCCACCAATTTAGCATATAGTTTACAATCACTTATTTTCACATACATTTCTTTATTCATTTAGTCCATTCCTCTCATTAGCCAACTATCAGTTAGTTAAAATTTAACAATTTCAACACTACTTCTTCAACCAATTTGCCCTTACTTTAAATACATTTCTTCTTTGTTTACCTTCATATCTAATTAACCCCTGAGCAATATGGCCTTTCCATAAAAAAAGGCGCGTTCCCAAATAAACACGCCCGATTGTTGAATTTCTTTTTTAAAGTAAGTAACCCGTTATTAATTCAATTGATTTTGCTTGAAACAATTTATCAATATAATAAACTATTCAATTTTACCAATATAACTTGCTTTGAGAAATTTGACCACTTACTTTCACAATAAGTTGATCATCTTTTAATTCGTAATCAGTAATACCTCCAAACAATACCTTCAATAATTTGGTTTATACTTTTAGATGCACTAGAACTGTACACTTACTTTCTAATATCAATAGGCATAGATTTTTCCAAAGCTAATTCTAAAAAATCAATATATACTAGAACCTCTTCCGGCAAAAACACATCGTTTCGTTTCACCAATCCCACTTGAATTAGATTGCTTCTTTCTATTGGAATAGAGATAATATTGGGGTTCATGTAATTATTTACGATACAGCCTGTTCCAATGTTGTAGGCATCTGTATTGGACAGGAGATTATTCGTGGCGCCTCTATCCTTTAAATAGACCACCTTCCCAATATCGTCTACACTATTGGATACTTCCGCAAAGTGAAGCAGTACATCGTCCTGCTGATAGGTCAAAAAGGGATAGTGCCTTAACTGCTCCAAGGTAATACATTTGAGATGAGCTAGAGGATGCTCTTTACGGAGAAAGACATGTTGCTTTATTGAAGCAAGTGGAGTAAATAGTAATGATTTTGAGGTAAAATAACGCTCAAAAAAATTCTTGTTTAAATCAGTCAGAGTTAAAATTCCGAGGATACTTCTGCTTGCATACACGTCATCAATTACCTCGGTTGACATTCCTTCCCGAATCGTAAACTCATATTTTTGCTCGTTTAAATAATCCATCATATTTGCAACAGCCTCTATCGCAAATCCATAATGTTGAGAGAAAATAGAAAACTTTGTTATGTCCGCTGCCTTCTCCTTATTGAAATGATAGACGACAGACTCCATTTGTTCCAAAAGGGTTTTAGCATAAAATAATAACTCTGTACCATCTTTGGTGAAGACAACGCCTTTATTCGTTCTATCTAAAATCGTAATTCCTAACTCAGCTTCCAGATCACGTACTGCTTTGCTGATACTGGGCTGTGTCACGTAAAGTGCGGAGGCGGCATTACTGATAGAATTATGCTTGGCAATCTCCACTAAATAACGAAATTGTTGGAGTGTCATGTCCGCACCGTCCTCTTAATTAATTCGCTAATTGCTTTGCCATAACTTTATCCTATGGCAAAAGATTAAAAAGTTCAATTTTACGTTTTGTTTAGTGCGTTCTAAAATAAATTAGAGATTAAAAAACTTATTGTGGAAGGAAGACAAATATGATAAGAGAAGCAACCGAAAAAGATTTATTGGACATTTTAGATATCTATAATGATGCCATTCTCAATACTACTGCTGTATACGCCTATAAACCCCAAACGCTTGAAAGCAGACAAGTTTGGTATGAACAAAAGATGAGTGAAGGTTATCCAATATTAGTGTGCGAACAAGATAATAAAGTAGTTGGATTCGCGACATTCGGTCCTTTTAGACCCTGGCCGGCATATAAATATTCAATTGAACATTCTGTTTATGTGGATAAGGAATACAGAAAAAAAGGAATTGCGACTTCTTTAATGAAAGAATTAATTGCTATTGCCAAGGAAAGAGAGTATATGACCTTAATTGCTGGAATTGATGCAGCAAATGAAAAAAGCATTGCCATGCATAAAAACTTTGGCTTTGTTCATTCAGGCACAATAAAAAAAGTAGCTTTTAAATTCAATAGATGGCTTGATTTAGCCTTTTATCAATTAGAACTTAACGGACCTAATAATCCTGTAGAAGAATAATAATATTCGTTGCATACTTATAAATAGATCATAACTGAAAGGTGAAAGCTGTGACTGAATGGAATCCATTAGCAAAAGAAAAAGCTTTTAGGAAGTTCATGGCTGAATTGAAATAGGGTTAATGATGCTTGATAATTTCTTCTTTTTTGACAACCAAATGTAAGTCCTTTATTATCCAAAATAATATTTGGAAATCAAATTAATGAACTCTTTCTCAAGATCCCCTTTTCTTTTCACAATAATAAAAGTTGAAACAGTAGGTAGTGTGAAAAGGTCGAAATGTGGTTGCATTAGTTTTCCTTCTATTAACTCACGCCTTATAATTGAGTGCGGTAAAAAAGATATGCCGAGGCCCTCCTGAATAAACCGTTTTACAATGTGTGCTTGTGTAACTTTCATCGTTCGGATACGCTTTACATGTTTGTTCAGCTTATTAAGCAAGCTATCCCAATATACTGGATGATGGTGAGTGAATACATAATCTTTCTGTAAAACTTCCAATGCGTCAATTGGAGGTCCACTTTCTTCATCATATGAATCAGGTGAAATGACGAACAGGATTGGGTCATCGTAAATTGGTATCGACTCTATATTCTTTAATTTAGTGTCTAGTGCTGAAATGCCCAAATGCACGTCCCCGTTATCGACGAGTTGTTCAATATTAGCTGATTCTTCAACACGGATACTGATTTCAACGTCTGGATGACTCTCCATAAACGTTCGTAAAATATATGGCAATATCGTTTCGGCCATAAGTGGGGAAATAGCAATAGCCCAGTTTTTACGAAATCCTTGTGCATATGTATGAATCCGATTTACGCTCAGTTCCATCTGTTCGACTAGTTTCTTTGCCTCTTTATAAAAAAGCTTTCCGACATCGGTCAATGTGACGCGGTTGTTCATTCGATCAAAAAGCTTTGCCCCAAGGTATTCCTCTAATAACCGGATATGAACGGTCACACTTGGTTGAGAAATGATTAGTTTTTCCGATGCTTGACGAAAATTAGTCGTTTCAGCCGCTACAATAAAGGTTTTCAACCACTGAAGTTCCACAAAACTCCTCCTTGTATAATTAAAAAAATTAATCATTTCAATATAAAACATTCAATTTCTATAATCATATAACACCGCTATACTAAAGAAAAGAAGGAGGAATCAGAATGTTCAAAAAGGGATTAAAAGATGTCGTGGCTGTTCAAACAAACATAGCTTCTGTCAAAGGAGATATAGGGGAATTACGCTACAGAGATGTTTTAATAGACGAACTTATTCCCTCTCATTCGTTTGAAGAAGTAGCATATCTTATTTGGCAAGGAGTGTTACCAGACGAAAGTGAGCTAAGGCTTTTGAAAATTAAATTAATGAATGGGAGAGAGTTACCTCCCCATGTTCTAGAAATCCTCGACGCTTTACCAGCAGAAATACCATTGATGGATGCAGTCCGTACAGCTATTTCCGCATTTGCACATGCTGGTTTTACAAATGAACCTATCAAAGAGCAAGCAATTATTCTTACTTCCGCAATTCCAGTAATCGTAGCCATACATTATCGAAAACAACAAGGTTTACCTTCCATCAACCCTAATCCTAATTTGTCACACATAGCTAATTACTTATGGATGCTAAATGGGAAGCTTCCAAACCACCTACAAGTTGAGGCACTTGAAACATATTTGAAATTAACAATGGAGCATGGGTTAAATGCAGCTACGTTCGCTGCGCGTGTAACAATTTCGACAGAATCAGATTTAACCGCAGCAATCACATCTGCAATTGGTACAATGAAAGGTCCTTTGCATGGAGGAGCACCTTCAGGAGTTATTGAGTTACTTGAGGAAATAGAAAAACAGGAAAACATCATAACAGTTATAGAAGAAAAACTTCAAAATGGGGAAAAAATAATGGGATTCGGTCACAGAATCTATAGGACAGAGGATCCACGATCCATTCTTTTGAGAGATAAATGTACCAGTATGTACGGAAAAGATGAATGGTTAGACTTAGCAAGTGTAGCTGAAAAGGAAATAATTGATTTACTCGCACAGCATAAGCCTGACCGTAAACTTTATACAAACGTCGAGTATTATGCAGCTGCCATTATGCGTTCTATAGAAATGCCACCAGAACTTTTCACACCGACATTCAGTGTGGCAAGAATTATTGGTTGGACTGCACATGCAATAGAACAACTGCAAGATAATTCAATTTTCCGCCCTCAGTCAGAATATATAAGATACGAAAAAAATCGCAGGGCGCATGCATAGCCCCGACAAGCGTTAGAGTGCTTGAAATAAAGGCTATTTTTTCTTTTATCTTCAAGTCTGAAGTGACTCGAGGGGGTTGACTCCGAGAGTCAAGACAGGACATCTCCACGTTATTTATCCACAATTCGGTATTTTTATCGTACGCTAAGCTTTAAGAAAAAGCGCATTTCTTATTCTAGAAATGCGCCCGATTGTTGAAGATCAGTGGCTGCTGAAGATGGCTCGCACTTATTGAACTCTAGCACCCGTTAGTTTAAGTACAATCCTTCACAATCTAATTAATTTCATAACAAATGAATAAGCCATTGGAGGTTTTTTCGTTTGCTTTTAATGGCGTTGTATTACCTTAGTGCATATTCTTTTCCTAACTGCTATATATGGTTTAATTCATTAGGTTTCTTCCTATTGACAAGTTTTTATTGGTAACCTAACTTCAACCGTAGTACCTTCATTTTCTTTACTTTTTACTTTTATTGACCCATTATGTTCCCGAACAATTCTAAAACATATCATTAAACCTAAACCAGTACCTTTTTCTTTATTACTATAAAACGGCTCACCTAATTTCTGAACTCGCTCCTCACTTACCCCAATTCCATTATCGATTATTTTTATTAGGACATTTTTTCCTTCTATACTGCCTTGGATTTCTACAAACCCATTTTTAGGAATTGCTTCAATGCTATTTTTAATTATATTAATGAAAACTTGTTTTATTTGGTTTGTATCACACATAATCTGAGGAAGGTTTTGTTTATACTCTTGGAAAATTTCTGCGTTTTTCAAATTTGCTTCTGGTTTTAATAATGTCTCAACTTCTTTAAGTATAGTTTTAATATTAACCTTTTCTAATTGAATTTCTTTTGGTTTGGCAAGATTAATAAATTCTTCGAGAATTTCCTCAACTTGTTTAAACTCTTTGGAAATTACTTCGAAAAATTCTTTCTTCATGATTCCTTCCTCTAAAAGTTGAATGAATCCCTTTATTGAAGTTATAGGGTTTCTAATTTCATGTGCAACACCTGCAGCAAGTTGACCCACAACTGATAATTTCTCTGATTTTGAGAGCTGTTCTTCCATTTCCCTTTTTTCAGTAATGTCTCTCCCCACTACTATAAAATGTCCTGGATCGCCATTTTCTCCAAGGACTGGGGTACCTAGTCCTTCATATAATAACGATTTCCCATCAACGTTCACAAAACGAGCTTCCATCCTTAATGGATTCATAGTATTTAGTACTTTTTCAAATCCCATCATTACGCTTTGCTTGTCATCAGGATGTATTAAATCAAACGATCTTTTACCTATATATGATTTTAATGGGTTACCCATTACTTTTCCAAGGGAAGGTGATGCATACTGTATCGTTCCATTTATATCCAATAACATTATTATGTCCGTCATGTTTTCAGAAATCAGCCGATATTTAGCTTCGCTTTCTTGTAAAGCTTTTTCCGCTTTTTTGCGTTTCGTTATATCTATACATGAACCTATGACTTGTACTACTTCTCCCGCTTTTTTAATAGGACGTAAAGTTGCAAGATAATTAATTCCATTTAGCTCTTCCTCATAAGTAACAAATTCCTCTCCTTGCCATGCCATCTTATAGTAGGCAGTTTTATCAAGGGCAGTTCTATAAGGAAGAAAATCATCTAATTCTTTTCCTATCACTTGAGAAGGAATCATTCCAAGACGGTATAATAATTCCCCGTCACATTGTGTATGAATAAATCGTTCATTAATTTTCTTATACTTAAATATCATCCCTTGCTGCAAACGAATCGTATCGTGTAACTCTCTTTGGGCAGATTCCAATAATTCTTTCAATAACAATTGTTGGCTTATATCTTTAGGGATTCCATGNNTACTTGGGGTGCTGTTAAGGGCTTACTTAAAAAATATCCTTGTCCTTCATCACATAAATGTTGTTGTAGAAAAACTAGTTGTTCTTTTGTTTCTATTCCTTCTGCCACTACAATCAAATTCAAATTATGAGCCATTGAGATAATGGTTTTAACTATGGTTTCATCATTTGGGTTGTTTCGAAGTTCTTTAACGAAAGACTGGTCGATTTTTAAGGTATCAACAGGAAAATTTTTTAAGTAACTTAATGAACTGAAACCTGTACCAAAATCATCGATACTAACATGGACTCCAATCTTTTTAAGCTGTTGTAACATTAAAATTGTGCGGTCAATATCAACTGTCATACTTTCAGTAATCTCAATTTCTAAAAAGTGTGGTTCTAATCCTGTTTTTTGAAGAATGGATTCAATGGTATCAATAATATTAGTCTGATTAAGTTGAATAGCTGATAAATTGACGGAAACAACAGTTGAAAAACCTTGTTGCTGCCAAGTTTTATTTTGTTTACAGGCAGCATTCAAAACCCATTCTCCAATAGGTAAAATTAATCCTGTCTCTTCAGCAATAGGTATAAATGTTTCTGGCGACACCATTCCCCATTCTGGATGGTCCCAACGAAGTAATGCCTCAACACCCACAATTTTCCCCGTATTTAAATTGATTTTAGGTTGATAGTGAAGTAATAACTGATTATTTTCTATCGCCTTGTGGAGCTCTAACTCTAATTTTAAAGCGTCTACTCTTCCTTCATTCTCAACAAAGGCGTAGAACTTATATTTATTTCTACCCTCTTTTTTTGCCTGATACATTGAATTTTCCGAATGTTTTATTAATAATTCTTCACTTTGTCCATCCTTAGGAAACTGGCTAACCCCAACACAGATTGAAATTCTTATGTCAAACCCATTTATACAAAATGGACTTGAAAATGATTCAATTATTCGTTCAATCACAGATGAAATTTCATTATCATCAAGGTTTTCCAACGTTAGAAGAAATTCATCTCCAGAGTATCGAGCTATGAAACCAAATTGATTTATTTTTTTCTCAATTTGTCTTGAGATTTGTTTTAATACCAAATCACCTACTCCATGACCATATGTATCATTTACATTTTTAAAATTATTAATATCTATAAATAAAACAGCAAATGAACCACCAATAGATTGTGATTGTAACTTGCGTTTTAAGTATTTATTAAAGTAAAAACGGTTCGGTATTTCTGTTATAACATCGTAATTAGCTAGGAAATTAATGTTTTGAAACTCTTTCTTTTTTTCTGTAATATCTCTAAAAAGTACAGACAAGCCTTCCTTAGAAGGAAATGCCCTTATTTCATACCATCTATTATTAAAAAACTCTTCAAATTCTACAGGTACTTGTTCCGACAATGCCCTTTTATATCGTATTACAAATTTATGCAAGTCACTGTGTAGTAATACAT
>NZ_JBALOZ010000024.1:0-6031 GCF_036965125.1 Bacillus sp. JJ1503 | reverse complement strand
TTGCAAATGCGCCTACAGCGGCCCCAATGCCCGGAACCAACTGAAGCATTTTGACAAAATCGATATAATCACGATACTCTTGCTGAAATTCTCTCCAGTCCATTTCCAAAACTTGAGACTTTCTCACATCCCATTCCTCAACAATCTGCCAGGTTTCTCTTCTCTTTTCACTGCTTGAAAAAGCCAGCTTGAACACATGAAGAATAAATAACCGTTCTTCATATTCATTTGTATCAAAACCGTAAATAGCTGCCGCTTCAAATAGAAATTTCATTTTTATCGTTAAAAGCAGCGGAAAGTCAGCCAATCCGAGCAGAATTCCGCCTGCTCCAGTTCCAGCTCCCTCAACGATAGCTGTTTTTTTATAGGAGGAGAATTTTTCAGTAAGCTTTTTATCCATTTCCTCTAGCGAATGGCAAGCTGTTTGTTTTTTTCGCGTTGTTAAATTGGAACCGACAAGTGTTGCCTTTACCATATTCTTTATACTGTCAGTTAGGATTTGATGTGCCTTTTCTGGGATCAGACTATTCACTTTTGTTTGTGCTTTTTTTGACAGGCGATTTAACATCCCGGATTTTTTAAATAATTTATGTTTCCACTCTTCAATCTCTTTATATGCTTGCAACTCATACTCATTCATATGCTACCCATCCTTTTTTTTCTTACTAATAAATACGGTAACGGGAATGAATAGTTTCATTCATATTCATGATTTCAGTCTTTTCGTAATATATACATTTGTAAAAAAGTAGGCAAAACCTAATCCAGCTATTAGAGTAATGAAGGCTAACATCCCCTCGCCTTTTAATAAAATCGCTATGGCTAATAAAAGGGATTGTAAATATAAAACCCTTGAGAGCAGCCGCTTAAAGGCTTTTTCTTTTAATTCCTCCTTGATTGGATAAAGCTTGATCCAAAGTTTATTTTGATGATGGTTCCAAAGAGGAATTAACTGAAACCCAGTTAAATAAATAAAAAGCAGCGCAACGATTGTCTGACCTAGTCCAAAGGAAATAAAATAAAGAACACCAATACAAATAAGAGTTAATCGGATAAATAACCCAAAGTAATCACCTGCCCGCAGAAAGGTTCTTACATAAAGATGGTTGAAAGTTTCCTTTTGTGCAAAGGATATCTTGCTGAACACCCAATCAAGCCATTTACGCCTCTTCACACGGTCCCTTAACTTCGGAACATCGGTAAATAAATTGGCTAGCCGATAGAAGGAAGTCATTCTTCTCTCTTCCATCTCGATTAAATACTCCCATTTCAAGCCTTTATCCATTGTATTTCTGTGATAAAAGAATAGTAAACCCATTAATAACAACACCACAGGAATCAGAAAAATAATTCTGGCATTCGAAAAGAGAAAGAAAAGGAAAACAGCATTTATCGCATATCTTACAAGCGAGTCAATGACATGAACTTTTGTTTCAACAAAATACAGGACCTTCCAGCGGACAATGACATTCAACGCTTTTATTATGAGAATCACGAATAAAAAAGGCATAAACTTATTAAAGTCCCCGTCATTCACCCTTGCGTACATTGGTATAAAAACACCAAGTCCAAGAAAAATAAGGTATGCGTGTACAGCAAAGCTCACTATAATTGAGCGGAAAAAATAGCGTGAAAGCTTGCTTTCCAATGGCAGCAGAAATATTTTGTCTGCTTCAGATAGAAAAGTACTGATTGGACTGTAGGTTAACAGTAATCCAATCACAACAGCCATTATGGCCGCCGCCGGAAATTGCTCAGGGACCGTTTTTAACCACTCCTGGTAAAAATATGCTGCTGTTCCAATTAAAAAAAGCAGTACAATTACTATATGACCATTAAATATATATCGGGAATAACGAGAAAGCTCCTTCATTCTTTGATTGAATCGCTCTCTCCACAACTTCTTCTCATCAAACATAATTTTCTTCCTTTGTCAGCTGAATATAAATATCATCTAATGTAGCATCCTGCATAGAAAATTGCTCCCTTAGTTCACTTAATGTTCCTTTTGCCCGGATCTTTCCCTCATGTAAAATGACAAAACGGTCACAATATCTTTCCGCAGTTGCCAGAATGTGAGTTGACATTAGAATCCCCGCGCCGTTTTCTTTCATTTTATTCATTAAATCAAGAAGGGATTGAATTCCAAGCGGATCAAGCCCGACAAATGGCTCATCCACAATATAAAGGTCAGGCTGAACTAAAAAGGCGCACATGATCATTACCTTTTGTTTCATCCCTTTTGAAAAATGAGCAGGAAACCACTTAAGCCTTTTTTCCATGCGGAATTCCTTTAAAAGCTTGTCCGCCCTTTCCTTATACTCCTCCATTTTTAACCCATAGGCCATGGCTGTTATTTTCAGATGATCTTCTAAAGTCAATTCATCATATAATATGGGTGTTTCTGGCACAAAGGTAAATTGCTTTCGATATGCTTCTTTGTCTTGATGGAATCTCTTTCCATTTATTGTGATTGTTCCGCTGTGCGCCTCCATTAACCCTATGACATGCTTGATTGTTGTACTTTTTCCTGCACCATTTAAACCAATTAAACCAACGAGTTCTTTTTCATTTACCTCAAAAGATATATCCTTTAATACGGGATTTTTCGTATATCCGCCCGTCACATTTTCAATTTTCAAAAGAGCCATGCTATAACGTCCTTCCCTATATACTACAACCATTGTAAAAAACACTTGAGCCAATTGTCCAATTTGCTTATCCTTTTTCTAAAAAATCTTTTCTAACATGTATATGAAATTTCAAGACGGGTATTCTAATCTATGAAGGGGAAACAAGCTATTTGATAACGTAAAGAATTATCAAATTTTGAAATGAGGTGTCTGTCGCAGACAATGAACATTTCAATATAAGCTAAGCTTCCAACGTTTTAAAAATAAGGGGATGGTTACATTGGGCAATGTTCTAATTAACCAAGAAGATCAAAGCGAATAACAACACTACACTTAAAAAATGAGGTGTTTGTTAAAGACAATATCCTGCTTTATACGTTTTAGTAAAAACTTATAAAGAATTGGGGATGGTCAGCTTGAACAATGATCGAATCTCTCTAGACGTAAACACAATCATTCAAGAATAAATGAGGTGTTTATCAAAGGGAATGACCTGAAATAGAAACGTATAAAAAGAAGCAATCCCCTTCACGAAGGCGGGATTCCCTAGCGGATCCTGCCTTTTATCCGTTTATTCATTATGGTATTATAGGGAATATTGAATAATCTTGGGAGAAGGAGTGTTTTGTGTGAGCAATTGTATTTTTTGTAAAATTGTTAATGGAGAGATTCCCTCAGCAAAGGTATTTGAAAATGAACATGTATTAGCTTTTCTTGATATTAGTCAGGTAACTAAGGGCCATACATTAGTGATACCAAAATTACATACTGAAAATATTTTCGATATGAATGCTGAAACAGCGAGAACGCTTTTTGAAGCAGTTCCGCAAATTGCAAACGCAATTAAAGAAGATTGTGAGCCTTTAGGAATGAACATTTTGCAGAATAACGGCAAGGAAGCTGGTCAAGAAGTCTTCCATTTCCATCTGCACTTAATCCCTCGTTATGGCAAAGGGGATGGCTTTGGCGCGGTATGGAAAACGCATAATTCTGAATATACCCCACAGGATTTGCAGGAAATAGCCAAAGGGATTAACAGTAGAATCGCATCGAAATAAAGAGATTAATCTTGTTAATTATCCACAAACTAAAGGAGCTCTTTCAACTTTTTGGAAGGCTCCTTTTTTTGCCACTTTTTTCAGAAAGTTTGTAATTCCTCCTGTACAAATGATTTATTTTTGTTACCATAGGATTATCTTTTTATCTTATTACAGCGTTAAGGCGAAGCTTATACTATTTTTGGAGGGGCTAATATGAAAAGAGCACTAAATTTTAATGCGGGACCAGCTGCTCTGCCGTTATCAGTATTACAAGAAGCTGAGAAGAATTGGCTTAATTATAACGGCAGCGGTATGGCTGTTATGGAATTAAGTCACAGAAGCAAAGAATATGAAGCGATTCATCAAAAAGCACAGGATTTACTACGAAGCATCCTATCGATACCAGACAGCTATGAGGTTCTGTTCCTTCAAGGTGGAGCAAGTCTTCAATTTTCAATGGTTCCGATGAATCTGATTACAGAAGGAAAGGTAGGAAATTATGCTTTAACTGGTGTTTTTGCTGAAAAAGCATTACAGGAAGCCGAAAAAATTGGGCAAACCTATGTTGCTGCCTCAAGTGAGAAAGAAAATTATCGTTTTATTCCTAATGTTAATGATATTGAGCTTTCAAAGGAAGCAGCTTATCTTCATATTACAAGCAATAATACGATTTATGGCACTCAGTGGAATCAATTTCCATCCAATAAAGAGGTTCCTTTAATTACTGATATGTCCAGTGATATTTTAAGTAAAGGAATAAATATTGAAGATTTCGATCTTATATATGCTGGGGCACAGAAGAACATGGGACCATCCGGGGTTACCGTTGTGATTATGAATAAGAAGCTCCTATCCAATTCAAATCGTTCACTGCCAACTATGCTAAACTACAATACTTTTGCAAAAAACAATTCCCTCTACAACACGCCACCAACATTAGCAATCTATTTATTAAAGCTTGTTCTTGAGTGGGTCGAGCAAGAAGGCGGTTTGCCAGTCATCGAAAAGAGAAATGAAGAGAAGGCGAAAATTCTATACGATTGTATGGACGAAAGTGAAGGCTTCTATATTGGACACGCTGAGAAAGAAAGCAGATCCAAGATGAATGTTACCTTTAATCTAAAAGATGAGGAAACATCGAAAGGTTTCCTTCAGCAAGCTAAGGAAGCTGGCTTCATTGGCTTGAACGGACATCGTTCTGTTGGAGGCTGCCGTGCATCAATTTATAACGCGATTCCGGTTGAACAAGTTGAACAGCTTGCAAAGTTTATGAAAGCATTTAAAAATAATTATTAACTGAAAAATTACTCTTTAATATAAAGCAATGTATGTTATAATTAGTGCAAGTTTCTTGCTGCAGGCAACGAGTGCACTGCAGAAGGGATAAATATTAATAGCTTAGTATAGCAGAGGAGAAGATGAGAAATGAATACGAAAAATCTTGTAGCCCTAGCCCTCTTAGTTGGGATGGGAACAGTATTGCATGCAGTTGTTCCGGGATTCTTTTTTGGAATGAAGCCAGATATGATGTTAACGATGATGTTTATTGGAATTATTCTTTTTCCAAATAAAAAGAGTGTGTTGCTTCTTAGTATAGTAACAGGAATTATAGCTGGTTTAACAACTACATTCCCTGGTGGCCTAATTCCAAATATCATTGATAAACCGATTACTGCATTTGTATTCTTAGGATTATTCTTAGCTTTAAAGAAATTCCAAAAGTCCATTGTTAGTGCAGCCATTCTTACAGCGGTGTGTACGATTGTATCTGGGATTGTATTTTTATCGTCAGCTTTATTCATTGTCGGTCTGCCTGGACCATTCACTGCTTTATTCGCAGCAGTTGTTTTGCCAGCAGCTGCAGTTAATACGATCGTAATGGTTGTCCTTTATCCAGTGGCGCTTTCAATTGTGAAAAGAACAAAACTAAATGATTCAACAGTCGTTATTACACAAAATAATGGCGCAGATCGTAAGCTTATTGATTAATAACGTGAAACAAAAACCCGCTTCATTAAGCGGGTTTTTACTTTATTGCAAGCTATACATAAAAGCACCTATTAATAATAAAACAATCCCCCCGGCTCCTAAGGCAGCTGCTCTTTTTCTCAATATATATTTAGGCGGGTAAAAACCTGGCTTTCTCATTGCTAACATGAAATAAACGCCACCGGCGATCAGAACGGCCCCAATTGTAAAAAATCCTGTTGTTATCCCTGACATACGGACCCCCTCCCCTCTTTCTTGCAACTTGCATGTAGTCTCTTTCTTTATCTTTATGCTTGAATCCTTGCTCGTATGTAAAAGGAAGAAAGGATTGATCCATACTAAGAAAAGCGGAAGCGCCTTCGGAACAAT
>NZ_JBALOZ010000023.1:0-10757 GCF_036965125.1 Bacillus sp. JJ1503 | reverse complement strand
CAAAATGTCAGGGTGTTTTTTTTAGAAGATAAGGGAGGGTTTATGAATGAAACATTTACTAACGACAACTGAATTAACTATTAATGAAATTAACGAAATTCTTGAAGATGCTCAATACTTTTTAGATGGTGGTACATGGTCAGCTGGGAAAAATATGTTTGTAGCGAATTTATTCTATGAAAATAGCACGAGGACGAAATGCAGCTTTGAAGTTGCTGAAAGAAGATTAGGAATTAATACGATCCCATTTGAAGTGAGTACATCAAGTGTGCAAAAGGGTGAAACTCTTTATGATACGGTTAAAACGCTTGAAGCAATAGGAGCAAATGCAGTTATTATTCGCCATAGCGAAGATCGATATTTTGACAGTTTAGATGGAAAAACAGATGCTGCAATCATTAATGCTGGTGACGGATGTGGGCATCATCCTACACAATCGCTTCTAGATTTATTAACCATCAAACAGGAATTTGGCTGCTTTCATGGATTAAAGGTTGCGATTATCGGTGATATCAGACATAGCCGAGTAGCAAGGTCGAATGCTGATACTTTAGTAAGATTAGGTGCTGAAGTTGTTTTTTCAGGACCTGAAGAGTGGTTTGATGATGAAATTCTTGAAAATGGGGTCAATTTTGAAAATATTGATACAGCTGTAGCTACTTCCGATGTTGTCATGCTGTTAAGAATTCAGCATGAACGCCATGAAGTTAAAGGGGATCGAACAGCTGAAGAATACCATCAAGCCTACGGATTGACTGTGGAAAGGGAAAGAAAAATGAAGCCAGGAAGCNNCAGCTCCTATCAATCGTGATGTTGAAATAGCTGATTGCTTAGTAGAATGTGAACGGTCAAGAATATTTAAGCAAATGACGAATGGTGTTTTTGTAAGAATGGCGGTATTAAAAAGAGCACTTGAACAATCTGAAAGGGGCGGTAAAGATGTCAACACTTATAAAGAATGGGCAGTTGCTAACTAATGAAGGGGAGTTCATTAGAAGAGATATCTTAATAGAATCTGGAAAGATTGTTGAAATAAAAGAAGGAATTTCAAAGGAAGCAAAAGAAACGATTGATGCTTCGGGTTTGCTTATTGCTCCTGGATTTATTGATCTGCATGTCCACCTTCGCGAGCCAGGAGGCGAGAAGAAGGAAACTATTGAGACTGGAACTAAGTCCGCTGCAAAGGGCGGATTTACAACGGTTGCGGCCATGCCAAACACTAGACCTGTTCCTGATTCTAAGGAACAATTGGAAAAGTTAAATAAACGTATTGAAGAAACGGCTTCTGTTCGAGTTCTTCCATATGCATCTATTACCATTCGTGAGATTGGTGAAGAGCTGACAGATTTCCAAGCACTTAAGGAAGCTGGGGCTTTTGCCTTTACGGATGATGGGGTTGGCGTTCAATCGGCTGCGATGATGCTTGCCGCTATGAAGCGTGCTGCTGAAATTAATATGCCAATTGTAGCCCATTGTGAAGAAAATACGCTTATAAATAAAGGCTCCGTTCATGAAGGAACTTTTTCAAAAGCAAATGGTTTGAATGGTATTCCTTCTGTATGTGAATCTGTCCATATAGCTAGGGATGTATTGCTCGCTGAGGCTGCTGATTGCCATTACCATGTTTGTCATATTAGTACAAAGGAATCCGTAAGGGTCGTACGCGATGCAAAAAAGGCAGGTATTAAAGTTACGGCTGAAGTAACGCCTCATCATCTTTTATTATGTGAGGAAGACATCCCTGGCCTTGATACGAATTATAAAATGAACCCTCCACTAAGAGGTTTAGCTGATAAAGAAGCACTAATTGAAGGAATTCTCGATGGAACAATTGACTTTATTGCTACTGATCATGCGCCACATTCAGCAGAGGATAAAGCAGAAGGCATGAAGCTGGCACCATTCGGGATTGTTGGATTGGAAACAGCGTTCCCACTCCTTTATACACATTTCGTGGAAAAAGGGATTTTCTCTTTAAAGCAATTAATTGATTATTTAACAATAAAACCTGCTCAAGCTTTTGGTTTATCTTTAGGGAAAATTGAAGTAGGAGCAGAAGCAGATATCGTCTTACTAGACTTAGAACATACAGAAAAAATTGATCCTGAACAATTTTTATCAAAGGGCAGAAATACACCTTTTGGAGGCTGGGAGTGCAAAGGCTGGCCTGTATTAACAATGGTTAATGGGCAAGTTGCATGGAGTAACAGAAAAGTAACAGTATGAATGAACAGCAAGAGGAATCCTGCTACAAGGGGTGTATATAAATGATAAAAAAAGAATTATGTCAAGTTGTATCACAACAAGAAATTGCTGAACGTATTTTTGAGCTCACCTTAAAAGGTGAGCTTGTTAACGAAATGAATGAGCCTGGCCAATTTGTCCATTTGAAGATTTCTGAACAATTTGACCCGCTTTTGAGAAGACCGATTAGTATTTCTGCCATAAACAAAGACGAGAAAGAGTTCACAATGATTTACCGTGCGGAGGGTAAAGGAACTATCATTCTATCAGAGAAGAAACCAGGTGATACTGTTGATGTTCTAGGCCCTCTAGGTCATGGCTTTCCATTAGAAGAGGCCAGTGCTGGAGAAACGGCACTTTTAGTTGGGGGAGGAATAGGTGTTCCGCCTCTATTTGAATTGTCTAAGCAGCTTGTAAAAAAAGGGGTCAAGGTTATTCATGTACTTGGCTTCCAATCATCAAATGTTGTTTTTTACGATGAGCAATTTACACAGCTCGGGGAAACATATGCTGCAACAGTTGATGGCAGCTATGGCAGGAAAGGATTTGTCACAAATGTGATCGAAGACGACAAAATTAACTTTGATATTCTCTATTCCTGCGGGCCTACTCCAATGCTAAAAGCATTAGAACAAGCATATAAACATAAGAAAGTTTACCTGTCCTTAGAGGAAAGAATGGGCTGTGGAATTGGAGCCTGCTTCGCTTGTGTATGTCATACTGGAGAAGATCCTACTGGATACACATATAAAAAGGTATGCAGTGATGGTCCGGTTTTCAAGGCAGGGGAGGTTGTATTATGAAAACTTTAGAAATAAGCCTGCCAGGATTACAATTGAAAAATCCGGTTATGCCGGCATCAGGCTGTTTTGGGTTTGGCAGAGAGTTTAGTCAGCTTTTTGATTTAAGCTTGCTCGGAGCAATTATGATAAAGGCTACAACATTTGAGCCTCGATTTGGAAATCCGACACCACGAGTAGCGGAAACCTCCGCTGGTATGCTGAATGCAATAGGATTGCAAAATCCGGGCTTAGAAAAAGTAATAAATGAAGAGCTGCGCTGGTTAGAGCAATTTGATGTTCCGATCATTGCTAATGTTGCTGGCTCCCAGGAAGAAGATTATATTGCTGTCGCTAAAGAGATTTCTAAAGCACCAAATGTCCATGCATTAGAATTGAATATATCCTGTCCAAATGTTAAGACAGGCGGCATTGCTTTTGGCACAATTCCTGAAGTGGCAAAGAACTTAACGAAAAAGGTTAAGGAAGTTTCTGAAGTACCTGTATACGTTAAATTATCACCAAATGTGACAAATATAGTTGATATGGCAAAAGCGATCGAAGACGGCGGTGCCGATGGTTTAACAATGATTAACACTTTAGTTGGCATGAGAATTAACTTGAAGACCGGAAAACCGATCTTAGCGAATCAAACAGGCGGATTATCGGGCCCAGCTATTAAACCAGTGGCAATCCGGATGATCCACGAGGTTAGCCAGCGAGTATCTATTCCAATCATCGGAATGGGCGGTATTCAATCAGCGGAAGATGTAATTGAATATTATTATGCTGGAGCAAGTGCTGTAGCTGTAGGAACAGCCAATTTCGTTGATCCATTTGTTTGCCCGACAATTATTGAAGAATTACCAGAACTATTACAAAGCCTAGGCTTCGAACATATTTCTGAGTGCACGGGAAGGAGCTGGAAATAAGCATGGATAAATCTATTATTATCGCTCTTGATTTTGCTGGTAAAAATGAAGTCTTCCGATTCCTCGAGAATTTTGGAGATGAGAAGTTATTTTTAAAGGTTGGAATGGAACTGTATTATCAAGAGGGGCCAGGCATCGTTCATGATTTGAAGGCACAAGGCCACGATGTTTTTCTAGATTTAAAGCTTCATGATATTCCAAATACAGTGAGAAGTGCGATGAAAGGACTTGCTAGGCTTGGGTGTGACCTCGTTAATGTACATGCTGCAGGCGGGAAAGAAATGATGGAAGCAGCTCTTGAAGGTTTAGATGCTGGAACCGGAACTGGACAGGCTAGACCTGCTTGTATTGCAGTTACTCAATTAACAAGCACATCAGAGGAGCAAATGAAGAAAGAACAGTTAATCAATGTTTCTTTAGAAGAGTCTGTTCTTCATTATGCATCACTTGCTAAGCAAGCGGGTATGGATGGTGTCGTATGTTCTACTTTCGAGGCTAGCCCGATTACTCAAGTATTAGGGAATTCATTTTTAACTGTGACACCTGGCATTCGTTTAAAGTCAGACGATGTAGAGGATCAAAAGCGGGTAGCCACTCCTGAATTTGCAAAATCAGAAGGTGTTTCGGCGATAGTTGTTGGCCGTTCAATTACTAAATCAGACAATCCGCTGGAGAAATATTTCATGTTCAAACAATCGTGGGAGGGTGTTCACCAATGCATCGCAAAATAGCAGAAAGCCTACTTGAAATTAAAGCTGTCGCATTAAAGCCAAACGATCCTTTTACATGGTCATCAGGTCTCCGTGCGCCAATTTACTGTGATAATCGCCTTACATTATCCTACCCTACCGTCCGTAAAGAAATTGCTAATGGGCTAAAGGAAACGGTTTTAGCGAAGTTTCCAGATGCAGAACTTATTGCAGGTACTGCTACAGCGGGTATTCCGCATGCTGCTTGGGTAAGTGATTTAATGGATCTTCCTATGTGTTATGTACGTTCAAAGCCGAAAGGCCATGGTCAGGGGAATCAGATTGAAGGTAAGGCTGAAGCGGGCCAAAAGGTCGTAGTCGTGGAAGATTTAATTTCTACAGGAGGCAGCGTCATTACCGCTGTTGAGGCACTTAGAAAGGCTGGCTGTATCGTGTTAGGGGTCGTAGCTATTTTCTCTTATCAGCTTCAAAAGGGTAGAGAGCTATTGGAAAATGCTGATATTACTGCTTATACGTTAACTGACTTTGAAACTTTGTCAGAAATTGCAAGAGAAAAAGGTTATATTCAGGAAGAAGATATGAAGAAGCTTTCGGAATGGAGAAATGACCCTGTAGAATGGGGAAAACAAGCATAAATTAATTCAAAAAGGCAAGCACAATTGGCTTGCCTTTTATTAATTTTTTAAAGCGAGAATTGTTTCCTCATCAGGGGTTACATAAATCGTTTGCTGATTATCATAGATGACGAACCCAGGCTTTGCACCGCTCGGCTTTTTGACATGCCTGATTTGTGTAAAATCTACAGGAACAGAGCTAGAATTTCGCGCTTTGCTGAAATAGGCTGCAAGGGATGCTGCCTCTAGAATTGTTTTCTCCATTGGTTCCTTGCTTCGTATGACTACATGGGAACCTGGAATATCTTTTGTGTGAAGCCAAATCTCATCTCTTCCTGCCAGCTTATTCGTTAAGTAGTCATTTTGTTTATTATTTTTTCCGACTAATATTTCTGTTCCGTCTGAAGACATATAGCGATCTAGTACAGGCTTTGCATTTTGGATTTTTTTATTTTTTCGCTTCTTTTTATCTTTTATATATTGACCTTCGATAAGTTCTTCGCGGATTTCCTCGATATCCTTCGGTGAAGCCGATTCAACTTGCTGCAGCAATGCTTCAAAATACGCTTGCTCTTTTCTTGCTATCTCAATCTGTTCTTTTACGATACTAATAGCATTTTTCGCTTTCTGGTATTTTGTAAAATACTTTTGAGCATTTTCCGATGGAGTTTTTTGCGGCTCTAACGGAATGGTCACGGTTGCCCCATGTTCATCATAGTAGTTGATGACTTTGATTTCCTTCATTCCTTTTTGAATGGCAAAAATATTAGCTGTAACTAATTCGCCATACAGCTGATGAATATCCGCATTTTCTGCTTCCTTTAAAGTAGCTAAAAGCTTATCAATTTTCTTCTCATTTTTTTCTTTTTCGTTCATGATAAAACGTTCAAGATCATGTGCTTGCTGTTTAACACGGTCACGTTCAGCCTTGCCAAAATAAAAGCGATCAAGCATTTCGCTTAGTGTTTGAAACTCCCTGGCCTTTCCTTGTAAATAAGTCAATTGAAAAAGATAATAGCTCTCTTTCTCACCACCCATTGTTATAGCGGGCTGTATTTGCTGTTTCTTCACTTTTTGCAAAATCGCTAAAAACGTCTTCGGCAAAGTTGCCCGATTAGCTAGTCCTGCCTGAAAGATGACTTCCTTTGCGAAAAGTGGAGATATTCCAGCAAAGCTTGAGACAAGCTGCTTATCAAGCTTCCCGCTATTAAAATCCAATTGCCTCAACACTTCAGTTTCGTCTGCTTCAAATGGATTTAATTTATTCTGACTTGGCGGCAATATGTATTCGTGTCCAGGCAATATGGCCCTATGTGAATTAACGGCAAATGAAACATGCTTAATACTATCTAGAATCATATTTCTCGTTTTATCGACTAATGTAATATTGCTATGCCGGCCCATAATTTCCACAATTAATTGTTTATAGGACGTATCCCCGATTTCGTTCCGCCCTTTTACTTCAAAAATCATAATCCGATCTAAATCCACCTGCTTAATATCTTCAAGAAAATACCCTTCTAAATGTTTTCTTAGGAGCATACAAAACATTGGAGGCTCAGCAGGGTTGTCATGAGTTTCATTTGTCAGCTGCACCCTTGCATAGCTTGGGTGAGCAGATAGGAGGAGTTTATGATTTTTTCCGTTGGCTCTTACTACTAAAATAATTTCATTTTTATAAGGCTGATGAATTTTATTAATTCTTCCGCCTTTTAATTCACGGGTCAATTCTTCAGTCATGGCCCTAGTAAATAAACCGTCAAATGACATAAGGGAACATCCTCTTCTTATTTAATATCTTCTTACACTTGCCGTAATAAGGTGGCAGCAATATTAGTGCTTAACGGACAACAGGACCGTTATTTGAGGAAAAGGGTGTTAATTTCTGATGTTTACGGACATACGTTCCGTTAATATGTAAAAAAGCATCGATTTCCTTGTGTTTTTTCAAAAATAGCGTCCTCTGTGTCCGTTTAGCCTTAAATTTAGATTATTTAATAGAAATAACGGATTCAATGTCCGTTTGTTTCTTCACCACATTTGTTTTTATCCTGCTCTCCTAAATATAATAGCATTTTTTTGGACGAGTCTGAATAAGCTTTCTTTAGACTAGACTGTTTTCGGGGTGATGTTTGCTAATTAAAAGGGGTGGTAGGTCCGAATGCTGTCACTTTAAAGGCATCTTTTCATAATAAAGGTCATAACTCTAGTTTGTACAAATATTTGCT
The DNA here is from genome assembly GCF_036965125.1 of Bacillus sp. JJ1503. Taxonomy (NCBI): domain Bacteria; kingdom Bacillati; phylum Bacillota; class Bacilli; order Caryophanales; family Bacillaceae; genus Bacillus; species Bacillus sp. JJ1503. The sequence goes on along the minus strand of NZ_JBALOZ010000023.1, from coordinate 3,250 downwards.
TTTTTCTACAAGAAGCTAGAAAAGCGAGGCGACTGTTCAGCCCCGACAAGCATAAGGCAATCTTTCATGAAGGTTGTATTTTAACCTTTATGGAAGATTGACTTATGACCTCGAGGGGCTAGGAGCCGCAGCTAGACAATAAGGAGGAAGTGTGATGTTCGGATGAGATTTCATGAAATGAATGAAACAGAAGTTGAGCAGGCCCTTAATTCTGATAAGAAAGCCGGTTTAACTAAAGACGATGTAAAAAACCGAAGAAAACAATTTGGCTATAATGAACTGGAAGAAGGAGAAAAACAGTCTGCCCTACTTTTGTTTTTTAGTCAATTTAAGGATTTCATGGTCCTTGTTTTACTAGCAGCGACACTTGTTTCGGGACTCCTTGGTGAATACATAGATGCTGTCGCCATTATTGCTATCGTAATAATAAATGGTTTGCTTGGATTTTTTCAAGAAAGAAAAGCGGAAAAATCATTAGCCGCATTAAAAGAGCTTTCGGCGCCTCAGGTGAGTGTTTTAAGAGATGGGGAATGGATGAAGATTCCCACAAAGGAAATTGTCGTTGGAGATATTATTAAGTTTTCAAGTGGAGATCGAATCGGGGCAGATGTAAGATTAATAGAATCCAATAGCCTTGAAGTGGAAGAATCTGCACTCACTGGCGAATCGTTGCCGGTTTCGAAAACAATAGGCTCTATTAAAGCAGCAAATCTTGGAATTGGCGACATGGAAAACATGGCGTTTATGGGCACATTAGTTACACGCGGAAGCGGAGTAGGGCTAGTCGTTGCAATCGGGATGAAAACAGCTATGGGGCAAATTGCTGATTTGCTGCAAAAGGCTGAAACAATGACTACTCCATTGCAGCGCAGGCTTGAGCAGCTTGGGAAAATTCTCATCACGGTGGCCCTATTACTAACTGTTCTTGTAGTAGTTGTCGGGGTTTTACAAGGGCATGATCTTTATACGATGTTCCTTGCTGGAGTTTCATTGGCTGTTGCGGCAATTCCAGAAGGGCTTCCAGCCATTGTAACGGTTGCCTTATCCCTCGGTGTCCAAAGAATGATTAAGCAGAAGGCTATCGTAAGGAAGCTTCCAGCAGTTGAAACGCTAGGTTGTGCTTCGGTAATCTGTTCAGATAAAACAGGAACAATGACGCAAAACAAAATGACCGTTACTCATCTTTGGAGCGGCGGCAACGTATGGGGTGTTGATGGCGTTGGCTATGAACCTCAAGGGAAGTTCTATCGAAATGACAAGCAAATAGAAATAAAGAATGAAAAGTCACTTCAGCAATTGCTTATGTTCGGTATGCTCTGCAATCATGCAGAAATTAAACAAAAAGGTAATGAATATGTTATCGATGGAGATCCAACAGAAGGTGCTTTGCTCGTTGCGGCTATGAAGGCAGGTTACAGCCGTAACACTTTATTAAGCCAATATCAAATAATGAAGGAATTCCCGTTTGATTCTTCCAGAAAAATGATGAGCATCATCGTAAAGGATCATAAGGGCAGGCAATTTATTGTCACAAAAGGTGCACCCGATGTGTTAGCTGGAATATCCAGAAGTGTACTTTGGGACGGAAAACGCCAGCTTATGTCTCGTGAAGTTTCTAATAAAATTCAAGAAGCAATTGAAAGCTTAGCCTCTCAAGCCTTAAGAACAATTGCGATTGGATTTAAAGAAATTCCTGAAAATACAATTATTTTACATGAAAAAGAGGCAGAAAGAGATCTTACTTTTATAGGGCTTCATGGCATGATTGACCCTCCAAGACCAGAAGTAAAGGATGCTGTTAAGGAGTGCAGGGACGCAGGCATTAAAACCGTCATGATTACCGGTGATCATGTAATTACCGCAAAAGCAATAGCAAGTCAGCTTGGTATTTTTACAAACAACTCAAAGGTTTTAGATGGTAATGCGCTTTCAGAAATGGATGTTCATGAATTAGAAGAAGTAGTAGATGATGTTTCTGTTTTTGCCAGAGTTTCGCCAGAGCATAAATTGAAAATTGTCAAGGCTCTGCAGAACAGAGGACATATTGTGGCCATGACAGGTGATGGCGTTAATGATGCACCGGCCATTAAAGCTGCGGATATTGGGGTAGCAATGGGGATAACAGGGACAGACGTGGCCAAGGAAGCATCCGCGTTAGTTCTGCTTGATGATAATTTTGCTACGATAAAAGCAGCTATAAAAGAAGGCAGAAATATTTACGAGAATATTAGAAAGTTTATCCGATATTTGCTAGCTTCCAATGTTGGTGAAATTCTTGTTATGCTTTTTGCTATGCTGCTAGGTTACCCCCTTCCTTTAGTGCCTATTCAAATTCTTTGGGTAAATCTTGTAACGGACGGCTTACCTGCAATGGCTTTAGGTTTAGATCAGCCTGAAGATGATGTGATGAAACGGAAGCCAAGAAATCCTAGAGAGGGAGTATTTGCTAGGGGACTTGGCTGGAAAGTAGTATCACGAGGCTTTTTGATTGGGGTTGTAACTTTAATTGCCTTCATCATCGTATACAATAAAAATCCAGATGAACTCGCATACGCACAAACGATTGCCTTTTCCACCCTAGTAATGGCTCAGTTAATTCACGTATTTGATTGCCGCAGTGAGAAATCTGTTTTTGCAAGAAATCCGTTTGGCAACAAATATTTAGTTTGGGCAGTTATTTCATCCTTGGCTTTATTGTTCGTTGTCATTTACTATCCGCCTTTACAGCCAATTTTCCATACAGTTCCAGTAGTAATGAAGGATTGGTTTATGATTACTGGGCTTGCTGCTTTACCAACATTTTTATTAGCTGGTTCTTTTTTGGCAAGAAAAAGAAAATAAGATATGGTATAATCCAAAAGGTAATAGAGCATTTACTATTGCCTTTTTTGCTTGTATTCAAATTTTTAAATACATTTTTCTTTCCTTATGGTAAAATACGAACTAAATGTTTAATTATTTTTGTAATCCATAGATCAGGGCGTGTTTAATTATGGTTATAAGTATGACTGGTTTTGGCAGAGGGAAGAAGGTTGAGGGTTCTTTTACTGCCATAGTTGAAGTTAAAACGGTAAATCATCGATTTGCTGAATACCAAATTAGAATGCCGAAACAGCTTCTTTATCTGGAAGATAAAATTAAGAAAAAAATTAGTGAATATGTCCAAAGAGGCAGAATTGAAGTTTATATTACGATTGAGGGACAGAGCCTTTCAAGTCGGCATGTTCAAATAGATTGGGCATTATTAGAC
>NZ_JBALOZ010000022.1:0-6211 GCF_036965125.1 Bacillus sp. JJ1503 | reverse complement strand
TGTTTTTCTTCAATATTCTTCGTTGACATTATTTCACCGCCTTCCATGCACGATACATATCTTTAATAACCTTAATAGTGCCTCTTTCCCCAGTAAAGCTTTTCATAATTTGTATTTGCTTATCCTTTTTAGACGTGCCGTCAACGGTAAAGAATTTACTTGCTGCCCTGTTCATTAAAGGAACATACTCTTTAAAGTATTGCGGATGATGCTCAAAAACATGAGTAGCATCTTTATATTTTTCCAAGTCCTTCATAATAAAGCTCTCATGTAAAGCCTCTCTATAATGATTTAAACTCGATTCACTGAAATCATTGCGTTTTTTTGCTTCAATGATAGCCTCTGCCGCCATTTGCCCAGACTTCATAGCCATATTAGACCCTTCCCTGTGGATCGCATTTACAAGCTGGGCAGCATCTCCGACTACAAGCACCCCATTTCCAGCTACCTTTGGAACAGAATGAAATCCTCCTTCTGGAATAAGATGTGCTAAGTATTCTGCAGATTCTCCCCCTTCCATCAAAGGTCTAACCATAGGATGTGTTTTTAAATAATCCAATAAATCATAAGGTTTGAGTTTTGCCTTGATCATACTGGATAGCGTTGTTCCAACTCCAATATTGATGCTTTCCTTATTTGTATAAATAAACGCAGTTCCAAGATTTCCTTTAGTGGAATCGCCAAATATTTCGATTGTACAGCCCTGGTTATCCTCTAAATTAAAACGGTCGTTGATTTTTTCCTTTGAAAGATTCACTACTTCCATTACGGTTAAAGCAACTTCGTCCGGCCTAAATTCCTTATGAAATCCAAGTTGCTTGCCAAGCAGTGAATTTACTCCATCAGCTAAAACGACAACATCGGCATAAACCTCTCCATCTGGGCGATCCGTTCTGACCCCGATTACCTTACCATTTTCCACGATACACTCAAGGACAACCGTTTCATTAATGAGTAAAACCCCTTGCTCGACCCCTTTCTTAGCAAACCATTGATCAAATTGGGCCCTTAATACTGTGAAATTATTGTAGGGCTCGACTCCCCATTCAAGCCCTTTATAGCCAAAGGTGACAGCTGATTCTTTATCCATCATCCAAAATCGCTGTTCAATAACAGGTCTTTCCAATGGTGCTTCCTTCCAGAATTCAGGAATGATTTCTTCCATCTGTTTCCTGTATAATACGCCCCCCATCACATTTTTGCTTCCAGGATATTCTCCTCTTTCAATCTGTAAAACCTTTAACCCATTTTTTGCACAAATATAGGCACAGGAGGTTCCAGCCGGGCCTGCTCCCACTACAATGACATCAAATTTTTCAGACATAGCTCACTTCACCGCCCTTCTCTTTTCGAAGTTCTTTAAATTGCTTAATCAATTTTGGGACAATTTCTAAGGCATCTCCAACAATTCCATAAGTGGCGACATCAAATATTGGGGCATTTGGATCTTTATTAATGGCGATGATAAACTCTGAATTTTTCATTCCAACAATATGCTGAATAGCTCCTGAGATTCCAATTGCAAAGTAAATTTTAGGTGTAATCGTTTCTCCTGTTTGCCCTACTTGCTGTTCATGAGGTAGCCAGCCTGCCTCTACAACATCTCGAGTTCCACCTACGCTAGCACCGATTGTTTCAGCCAATTCATGAATAAGCTGAAATCCTTTAGGGTCCCCCATCCCTTTTCCCCCAGCTACCACAACATGAGCATCGGCTAATCGAAGCTTTTTTGTGACATCTTTCACAATTTCTAACACCTTTGTTCTCATTTCTTCTTCATTTAAAGAAATTTCTTCTTCTATTACCTTGCCTTCTCTGCTATTGTCTTTATCAAGTGCCTTCATGACTTTAGGTCTTACAGTAGCCATTTGCGGGCGATGTTTTTTACATAAAATTGTTGCCATAATATTTCCGCCAAATGCGGGGCGGCTTGCCTCCAGCAATCGTGTTTCCAAATCTGCATCCAGCATCGTTGTATCTGCTGTTAAGCCTGTGCTTAAATCTGTGGCAACTGCACTTGCAAGGTCTTTTCCATTCGATGTTGCGCCGTAAAGAAAAATTTCAGGTTTGTATTTTTCTGCAAGAAGCATAACGCCTTTCATATATGATTCTGTTCGATAATCTTTTAATACAGGGTTGTCGATCACATATACTTGGTCTGCACCATAGGAAATGACTTCCGAGCAAAGTTCCTTAATATGATGACCTAATAATACCCCAGACAACGGAACTTCTAATTTATCGGCAAGCCTTCTTCCTGCACCCAAAAGTTCCAAAGAAACTCCTTCGATTGCCCCCTCATTAACCTCAATAAATACCCAAACACCACGGTAATCTTCAAACATCGGGACCTCTCCTTTGTATAAAAAGTGAATAATAGCAGCTTAAAAACGTTTGTTCACTAAAATGAAAATAGATAATAAATAACATGGTAATAAACGACTAGTCTGCAATCTATCCAAGGAGTAATTCCTTTTTATCCTCTAGTAAAGAAATTAGCTGCTTTACTTGTTCGTCAGCGTTGCCTTCTAGTCTTTTTCCGCCTTCAGGTTTGGGAGGAGTGAACATTTTACCTACAATGGTCGGAGATCCCTTTAGCCCAAGCTGAGACCTGTCAACATTCTCCAGATCATTTACTGTCCAAATAATGGGCTCGTACCTTGCTGCTTTAATCATATTAGTCATGGGCGAATATTCAATGTCATTAATCTCCTTTGCTACTGTTAAAAGGCATGGATATTGAGATTCAATTAATTGATGCCCATTCGCAATTTTTCTTTTTAATAGAACCTTTTTATCTGAAGTATTAAAGCTTGAAACTTCTATTACATTTGTTATAGGAGGAATATCCATTCTCCTCGCTATTCCTGGACCAACCTGGCCAGTATCCCCATCAATTGCATGCAGACCGCAAATAATTAAATCAATTGGCTCCTCTTTCGTAATTCTCTCCAATGCCTTTGATAACGCATAGCTCGTTGCTAAAGTGTCCGCACCCGCAAAGGCCCTGTCAGAAATTAAATAACCTTTATCAGCACCAATTTCAATACTTTTCTTAATGACAGCTGTTGCCTGAGGAGGACCCATGGAAAGAACAGAAATCGTTCCCTCCCCAATCATTTTCTTAATCCTTACTGCCTCCTGAACAGCATGTGCATCATATGGGTTCAAGATTGCAGGCGCACTTCTTCGATCAAGTGTGTTTGTCTTTGGATTTATTTTTATTATTTTTGTATCTGGTACTTGCTTTACACAGACGACAATATGCATAACTAGCTCTTCCTCCTTATCAATGAAAACGTTTTCCTTTTGATCGTAAAAAAAGTATATGTATTAACGATATATGACTCTCGGCACAAGCATAGTACTAACAATTAATGAAAATGCTTCCGCTAACAGCTGCTTTTCTAAATGGAATAATCAGCTATATGTGCTATAGATAATTGCCAAAAAAAGCAATTTTTTTGAACACATCTTGTGCTTCAGTATAAAATATATATTGTTTCCGCTGATGCCTATTCAGAAAAAAATCATTTTTATTATTAAAATTGAAATAAATGTTTGTCAGCCGCTTAAGTTGACTCTTATAATATGGTTACAAATAGAAATGAGGGAATGAGAATGAGGGAAGTAATTATCGGAAGCGTACTCTCAGCCTTATCAACAGGAGTTGGCGCTTTAATTATACTTTTTATGTCAAGTGCTGTTACCCATAAATGGCGCGATACTTTACTTGCGTTCACTGCCGGAATTATGATGGCCGCTTCTACTTTAGGTCTAATACCTGAGGCTTTAAAGACAGGGGGATTTCCTTCAGTCGCTATCGGAATATTTCTGGGAGTTTTAACTCTTACTTTGATGGAAAAAAACATTCCTCATATAGATCTAAAGCATTCGAAAAAAGGAATCGAGTTTGATGAAAAAGCCATGCTTATTATCGCGGCGATTACCCTTCACAACATCCCTGAAGGTCTGTCAGTCGGAGTAAGCTATGCATCTCATGTAAAGGATACCGGAAACCTAATTGCCTTTGCCATCGGTCTGCAGAATGCTCCTGAAGGATTTCTTGTCGCTTTATTCCTCGTCAACCAAAAGATAAATAAATTTAAAGCATTTGTTATTTCAACGTTGACTGGAGCTATTGAAATTGTCATGGGGTTATTAGGCTTCTATTTAACATCTTATGTGGACTTCCTCGTTCCATATGGACTCGCCTTTGCAGCAGGCGCAATGTTATTTATTATTTATAAAGAGTTAATACCTGAAAGTCATGGGGATGGAAACGAACGTACATCAACCTATTCCTTTATCATTGGACTTTTATTTATGGTATTGCTAATTGACTTCTTTTCATAATGTATACATAGCACTGTTGTTTGAAAAATAATATGAAAAAACCCTATAGCGTAATATTACGCATAGGGATTTTTTTAAGTAATCATTTCAAATTCAGTCACTGTTAACGTATTTGGCAAAACAAGAATCATTTTCTTAAAGGGAAATCGAACTTCTTCCTCTATCTTTTCTGAATGATGTATGGTCAATTGATATTCATAAATTAATTGATCAAGCTCTTGACTGCATTGAATGGTATCTTCACTCGTATACCCATATTTCCTTGCAGAATTTATCATTTTCTCCCTTTTTTCTTGGATATGCAGCAATATTTCTTTACAATTTTCTGCCAACCTTTTTCCTCCATCCTATCCCTTTCTATCTAGAATCGTTCTATTTAAGTAGTTACCTTTAGCATTATTGCAAGAAAATACATAAAAGTAAATAGATTCGCAGAATTAGACAGTTTTCACCAAAATATAAATTTCTCGACATTTTGCGAGTATATTTTTAAGAAGCTTTTCGACAAGATAAGATCAATTTACAGTACTTTTTTCATTGGCAGAAATATGTTAAAAATAGTGCCTACTCCTAATTCACTTTCAACTTCTATATTGCCCTTATGCTCTTCAATAATTTTAAAAGTTACCATAAGTCCAAGACCCGTACCTTTTTCCTTCGTTGTGTAAAAAGGCTGACCGAGCTTTTCAACCTTATCCTTTGGTATTCCACTCCCCTCATCCTCGATGGATATATGTATTCTGCCATCCTCCGTTGAATTCATGAACACATCAATATAGCCGCCATTTGGCATGACCTCAATTGCATTCTTAATTACGTTAATAAAGACCTTCTTCATTTGATTTGGTTCGCAGAATATTGGAGGCAGGCCTTTTTCGTATTTTGTTCGAAACTGAATATTATGTAATACGGCTTGAGCACTTAAGAAATCTACTGTTTCCTTCATAATTTGTATAAGATCAACTTCAACAAACTTAACTGCTTGTGGTTTTGCCAAAATTAAAAATTCATTAATGATCGTGTCAATCCTCTTCAGCTCAGAAGAAATAATGTTAAAATACATGGAATGATCCTCTTTAATAGTATCCTCTAATAACTGAATAAATCCTTTTAAGGCTGTCATTGGATTGCGAATTTCGTGCGCAATACCTGCGGCGAGTTCTCCGATAACATTTAATGTATCCGATTTTCGGAGTTGTACATCAAGCTGTAGCTTTTCTGTAATATCTTTAAAGGTTACTAAGCTTAATTCAGAAAGAATATTATACTTTGCTGAAAATTCAATATATTTAGATTCCCCAGATTCTACTGTAATATCAAGGGTGCCCGTTGTTTGACCACTATTAACGAGATTATGATAATAATAGTAAATTTCTTCATTTGAAAGATGTAGTTTTGTGAGTAGGTCTATAAATGAATGTCCAATTATTTCAGCCTTTGAAACAGACAGCATTTTTTCTGCAGCCTGATTTATATCAACAACGTTAAAATCATTCTTCCATAAGATAATCCCCTCTAAAGCACCCTCAAAGATTTTTCTAAATTTTAATTCACTTTCTCTTAGCTCTTTTTCCATTCTTCTTGTTTCACTTACATTTCGAAATATGGTCATATGAAATTCGTCAACTGCATGCAGTTTACTAGTGAATTCCAAAGATTTTAATTGTCCATTGGGCATTAGAAAAACAAGTTCATCCCGTATAGCCCCTTTTTCATGAAAATTATTGTATACTTGATAAATTTTCTCTTTGCTGGCATAAATAAAATCCTGAATCCTTTTTGAAACAAGCTCTTCTTTGCTGCATTCAAAAATTCGGCAGGCTGCCTCATTTGCTTTAATAATCTGACCCTTACC
>NZ_JBALOZ010000021.1:0-56264 GCF_036965125.1 Bacillus sp. JJ1503 | reverse complement strand
ATATTATCGTTGATTGTCTATTAATTTTCAAGTATTCTTTTAAAAATTAATATTTATTCAACTAAATGTATTTTAACACATGTTAATAATTATGCAATATATTTTTTTGATCTATACTATTTCACTATTCTGACAAATATTCTTTTAAAAATAAATAGCAGCCTATTAATATTTCGTTGCATAAATATAAAAAATATTGGATTTTAATAATATGAACAAACAAAAGAAAAAGCCCCTAAAAAGGGACTTTTACAGGTCTTCACAATATTGTTCAAAAGCATTTTGCAGTTTTTGAACGACAGCCATTGGTTCGTGTCCTTCGATTTCATGACGTTCAATCATTGTAACTAGTTTTCCATCTTTTAGTAATGCGAAAGAAGGTGATGATGGCGGATATCCTGTAAAATACTCTCGTGCAGCCGAAGTGGCCTCTTTATCCTGTCCGGCAAATACTGAAACTAAATGATCAGGGCGCTTATCATAGTGAACGGAGTGTGCTGCTGCAGGTCGTGCAATTCCACCGGCACAGCCGCAAACAGAATTAACCATTACTAGAGTAGTTCCTGATTTTTTCAGAGCTTCTCCCACCTCGTCTGGTGTTTTTAGCTCTTCATAGCCAGCAGCCACGATTTCTTTACGTGCTTGATTAACGACATCCGTCATAAATAAATTAAAATCCATATTCATATAAATTGTTCCTCCTTATTTCAAAAGTATGCCATACTTACATCATACCAATAATTAAACATACTTTTCAATGCAACTGCATGATGGACAGCTTCCATTTACAAATTTTTCATGTATGCCTCAAATAATTCTCCCACTGCCGAAGTGACAGTGCGATTCCCAGCAATGACTTCGTTTTCCATCTTTGGCAGCAGCTGCTTGACATCCTGATGATAGAAAAAGCTGAATTGCAGCTGATCTATGATCATAGAATAAATCCATTCCTTTGTCTGCACTCTTCTGCGTTCAGCAAAAACTCCTGATTCTTTCGTATGCCGTTCAAAGGTTTTAATTGAATCCCAGATTTCCTCCATTCCTTCATTGTATTTGGCCGAACAAGTAAACGCTTTTGTTTCCCATCCTTTTGTTGCGGGCTGCAGAAAATGGAGGATTCGGCTATATTCAGATTTTGTTTTTAATGCGAGCTTTTTATTATGTCCATCTGCTTTATTAACGACAACTGCATCTGCCAGCTCCATAATTCCTTTTTTCATCCCCTGAAGCTCATCCCCTGCCCCAGTTAATGTCAAAAGCATAAAAAAGTCGACCATATCTCTGACAATCACTTCGCTTTGTCCAACACCAACCGTTTCAATAAGGATGACATCAAAGCCAGCCGCCTCACAAATCAGCATCGTTTCTCTCGTTTTTCTGTGAACACCCCCGAGCTTGCCGGCAGATGGGGAAGGGCGAATATAGGCTCTTGGATTCCGAGAGAGGTGCTCCATTCTTGTTTTATCACCAAGAATGCTTCCTCCGCTGATTTTTGAGCTCGGATCGATGGCAAGAACCGCCACCTTCAAGCCTAAATCACATAAATAAGATCCGAAAGCTTCAATAAAGGTACTTTTTCCTGCCCCTGGAACACCGGTTATCCCAATTCGAAGAGCTCTCCCCGAATACGGGAGGAGCTGTTGCAAAAGCTCCTGAGCTTTACGAAAATGGTGCTCCGCATTACTTTCAATTAAAGTTATGGCACGTGCAAGTATGGAGCGGCTTCCTTCAAGAATGCCAGCGGCTAATTCATCATTATTAAGTTCAAGCTTATTCTTCTTTTTAAATCTAGTATTCTTTGTAAATCCATAGCCCTCCTGCGGCAATTCTACCCCCTTCTTTACTACACTTGTAAAGCTGTCAGGGTTTGCGCCATCAAACCATTCAGGTTTTTTCTCCTTATCCATTTGCTACTTCCTCGTACCCTAGCCGGCTATAAATCTCACGAATGACTTTTTGCGCTGCCACAGGAATAACTGTACCGGGTCCAAATATAGCTGCTGCACCTTGTTCATATAAGTATTGATAGTCTTGAGCTGGAATAACCCCGCCAATGACGACTAGAATATCTTCCCTGCCAAGCTTTTTAAGCTCATCAATCAACTGAGGAAGTAGTGTTTTATGGCCTGCAGCCAATGAACTAATGCCGATAACATGAACATCATTTTCAACTGCCTGTTTTGCTGTTTCATCAGGTGTCTGGAATAATGGGCCAATATCTACATCAAAGCCTAAATCCGCAAATGCTGTTGCAATGACTTTTGCTCCACGATCATGTCCGTCCTGTCCCATTTTGGCTATGAGAATTCGTGGTCTTCTTCCCTCATTTTCCAGGAAGTCGTCCGTCATCGTCTTCACTTCTGCAATTTCTTCTTCATTAGAAAATGCAGAACTATAAACACCGCTAATTGATCGAATGATCGCTTTATGACGGTTAGCCACCTTTTCGATCGCATAGGAAATTTCACCAAGTGTTGCCCGAGCTCTTGCCGCTTGAACAGCTAGCTCCAGCAAATTGCCATTCCCTGTTTCAGCAGCCTGCGTTATCGATTCAAGTGCCTGAATGACCTTCTCCTCATCACGAGCAGACTTTAAATATTCTAGTTTTTCGATTTGCTTTAAGCGGACTGCGGTATTGTCAATATCCAAAATCTCAATGGGCTCTTCTTGTTCAAGCCGGTATTTATTTACACCGATAATCGTTTCTTTCCCAGAGTCAATCTGTGCTTGCCTGCGTGCAGCCGCCTCTTCAATTTTCATTTTTGGCAGTCCTGTTTCAATAGCCTTTGCCATTCCGCCGAGATTTTCAATTTCTTCAATATGCTCCCAAGCCCGTTTGATTAGTTCATCTGTTAGGGCTTCAACATAATAGGAACCTGCCCATGGATCAATTACATTTGTTATCCCCGTTTCCTCCTGCAGATAAAGCTGTGTATTTCTTGCAATCCGTGCAGAAAAATCGGTTGGTAATGCAATGGCTTCATCTAAAGCATTTGTATGAAGTGACTGTGTGTGCCCCATTGCCGCAGCATGTGCTTCAATTAATGTTCTCGTTACGTTATTAAATGGATCCTGCTCGGTTAAACTCCAGCCCGAAGTCTGAGAGTGAGTTCTAAGCGCCATCGATTTTGCGTTTTTCGGCTCAAAGGTTTTCATCATCTTTGCCCAAATAAACCGGGCTGCACGCATTTTGGCGACTTCCATAAAGTAATTCATGCCGATTGCCCAGAAAAACGATAGTCTTGGAGCAAAAGAATCGACATCTATTCCAGCCTTTAATCCCGTTCTAACATACTCCAGGCCATCAGCAAGTGTATAGGCTAGCTCAATATCTGCCGGTGCTCCTGCCTCCTGCATATGATAGCCGGAAATACTGATGCTATTAAACTTTGGCATATATTTAGACGTATATTGGAAAATATCAGCAATAATTTTCATTGACATTTCCGGAGGATAAATATACGTATTTCTTACCATATATTCTTTTAATATATCATTTTGAATTGTGCCTGATAATTTGTTCTGGCTGACACCTTGCTCTTCTGCCGTTACAATATAGAAAGCCATGATCGGAAGAACTGCACCATTCATTGTCATGGATACAGACATTTGATCTAAAGGGATTCCTTCGAAAAGCGTTTTCATATCTAGGATAGAATCTATCGCTACTCCAGCTTTTCCAACATCTCCAACAACTCTCGGATGATCAGAATCATAGCCTCGATGTGTAGCAAGGTCGAAAGCAACTGATAGCCCCTTTTGCCCCATTGCCAGGTTTCTTCGGTAAAAAGCATTACTTTCCTCAGCTGTTGAAAATCCAGCATATTGACGGACTGTCCATGGACGGTTTACATACATGGTCGGATAAGGCCCACGGGTATATGGAGGCAAACCAGGTGCACCATCCATATGCTGCAAGCCTTTAAGATCATCCTCTGTATACAGAGGTTTTATAGCTATCTGTTCATTCGTTTCAAAAAGAAGATCATCAATCGAAGCGTTATTTTCCGCTTCTGCTTTCTTAATCCACTCTTCCTTAGATGGCTTCTGCCCGTCAAAAAGAGGAATGCTTTTAAAATCTGGCTTTTTATTCATTGCTTGCCACCTCCATTTCGCTTAACAGAGAAGATAGGATTTCAAAACAATTACTGCGAAGGTGAATAAATTGATCGACCCCTGCTAGCCTATATTGCTCCTGTTTATCTGCAGCCGGAAGTCCGGAAAGATAAAGCTTCACATCGGGCCGCTTTTCTTTTATTAAGCTAATAATTTCAATTCCCGATTCGTCATACTGTTTGTCCGTTCCGCAAATAACATAGTGTTTTAGATTAGACTTTATCACGAATTGCACAGCTTGTTCTGACTCAACTATATTCGAACTTTCGTATGCGTAAACCCCGCCTGGGGCAAGGAAACCAATTATAAAATCCTTTCTTGCTTTGTGGGCCTTTAACTCCCCTAAACAAATTAATCCAGCTGCCGGCTTGTTCCCTGCTTTCCCTATTCTTTCCGCCAGTTTGCGCAGTTGTTCAAATGGCTCTGATAGTCGGACTTGAGGAATGCCCCCTTGATTGGCGTTAGCGCTTTCATTTAACTGTAGCGGAGAGTCACTTAGGTTTGCGTAAACATTCGTTCCAATTACACTTTTCTTTCTTGTGAAAATATCTTCGCTTCTTTTAGCCAGGACTTCAGCAATTTGAGCTTTTACCCAGCCAGACGCCAAACATTTCTCAATTCCATCTTGATCTTCTATTTCCTGAAATAATGCCCAAGCTTTTTCGGCAAGCTCTTCTGTTAAACTTTCAATATACCAGGAGCCCCCAGCTGGATCGATCACTTTTTCTAAATGAGCTTCATGTTTTAAGATTAATTGAGTATTGCGTGCAATTCGTTCAGAAAAAGGTGTTGACCTTCCTTCTGGTTCATTAAATGGACTAACATGAAGATATTGAATTCCTCCAAGGACTGCTGCAAATGCTTCATTCCCTGCTCTTAGAATATTTACATATGGGTCAAAAACGGTTTTCGTAAAGGCGGCCGTTTCGGCAGTAATGACCAAGCTGTGATCTTGAGAATTAAGCCCGTATGCTTCCATTACCTTATTCCAAAGAAGTCTTGCAGCACGAAGCTTTGCTATTTCCATGAAAAAGTTTGCACCAATGGAAAATTTAAAAACCATATTACTGAAGATTGTATCAAGCTTTAGTCCTTGGTTATGCAGCTCCTGTACATGGTGGACCCCTGTTGATAATGCCAAAGCAAGTTCTTGAATAGCATTGGCGCCTGCATGATTGTAGACACTTGAATTAACAAGGATAGTCCGAAGATTTGGCATGCTGCTATTTGTTGATTGAATTATATTAGCAAATTTGTCGTATGAAGCTTTTTTATCTGCTGTGCCATTTAAAGCCGTTACCGCTAAAGGATCCATAGCGATATAGCCTGATACCCTTTCACAATTAGACAATTTCGACAATTCTGCGAGAAATTCTATTTGTTTTTCATTTATTTCAATTGAAAAAGGAAATTTAGAATACAAGCCCTCTATTAAACTCATAAATTCTTCAATGGTAACATTATCGGCATTAATCGCAATGGCGGATTGGCCTTTTTCTAAAGATGTAAGAAGGGCTTCCCTAATGCTTTCTCCCTCTTGCACTACTATTTTCTGTGCAACCTTCCATCCCTGTGAAAGATAGCCAAGCGAATTGAAACCCCTTCTGTAGTCAGGCTGACCAGGAAGTTGAGAGGCTTTTTCGTTATCAAAATCCTCTTTTGTATAGAGAGGCTTTAATATAATATTTTCATACGTATTTGTGTTTAAGGAATTTACAGGTTTCCCTTTTAAGGCTTCCTCGGCTTTTTGCTCCCAATCACTAAGGGAAAACGTATCAAATGATTCATTCATCATCTTTTTTATTGTCATCATCACTGTCTTAACGACAGCTTCCCCTCCCTCCGTATGCTTATATATATTTTATTACACATAAAATAAACAAGCAATTAGGGTCTGCCCCTATCAATAAGGTATTCCATTGCCACTCGTCTTAAAAAGGGGCCACCAACTTACTTGGCAGCCCCTAAAAATCATTACCGCTTATTAATAGACGGATGTATTTTCTTTTGATGTATTTTCAAGAATTTCTTTCACACGCTGCAGGAAGCGTCCGCAAACAAGTCCATCTAATACACGATGGTCTAGTGACATACAAAGGTTAACCATATCACGAACGGCGATCATTCCGTTGTTCATTACAACCGGGCGTTTAACAATGGATTCAACCTGTAGAATAGCTGCCTGTGGATAATTAATAATTCCATTAGACTGAATAGAACCAAATGAACCTGTATTGTTAACGGTAAACGTTCCTCCAGACATTTCTGCTGAAGTCAGTTTTCCAGCCCTAACCTTTGCTGCAAGCTCATTAATTTCACGTGCAATGCCTTTGATTGTTTTCTCATCTGCATGTTTAATAACAGGTACAAACAATGCATCTTCTGTAGCAACGGCGATAGAAAGATTAATATCTTTCTTTTGGATGATTTTGTCGCCAGCCCACATGGAATTAATTTGTGGATATTCTTTCAAGGCTTGCGCAACAGCTTTCACAAAGAAAGCAAAGAATGTCAGGTTAAAGCCTTCTTTTTTCTTAAATTCATTCTTAATTGAATTACGATATTCGACTAAATTTGTTACATCGACTTCAATCATTGTCCATGCATGTGGAGCTTCATGCTTGCTGCGAAGCATATTAGCTGCGATTGCCTTACGTACACCAGATACAGGGATTTCTATATCCCCTGGTAGAACCGGGACATTCGGAGCCGGTGCAGTTTGTTTTTCAGTTACTGCAGTTTGTGTCGCAGCTTGCGAAGCAACTGGTTGCGGTGATGCAGTTTCTGTTTGTGCAGGCTGACTAGCTTGTGGAATATTACCTGACTCAATAATCTTCGTTAAGTCTTTGCGAGTAATCCGGCCGCCAGCACCTGTACCTGTTACAAGGCTTAAATCAATGCCATGCTCTTGAGAGAGCTTTAATACAGCAGGTGAGTAGCGAGCTTTGTTCCCCTCAGCTGCCGAAGGAGCAGGTACAGCCGATGCAGCCGGAATGTTGCCGGCCTTATCAGCAGGTGCTGCAGCTTTAGCTTGTGGGGTAACTGGAGCATCAGCAGTACCGCCGCCTTCTGTTTCAATAGTCAGAATCACATCACCTACTGCATAGGCAACACCTTCTTCTGCAATTAATTCTTTAATTGTTCCGGTAAAAGAAGATGGAACTTCTGCATTTACTTTATCAGTCATTACTTCTGCAAGCGGGTCATATTTATTTACTTTATCTCCAACAGAAACTAACCATTTACTTATTGTGCCTTCAGTAACACTTTCACCTAATTGAGGCATCTTAATTTGTTCAATTGCCAATGAATTTGCCCTCCTTCTAGCTTCAGAACTTTAGCTGTATTCTATAATTTTTAGCATCTGCGTCTAAACTGGACGCATGCGCTTTCCTATTAAAATTCAGCTAGTTCTCTCATTGCTTTTTCAACTTTATCTGGATTGACCATGAAGAATTTTTCCATCGTTGGAGCATATGGCATAGCAGGAACATCAGGGCCAGCAAGACGCTTAATCGGTGCATCAAGCTCAAAGAGGCAATTTTCAGCGATAATAGCTGAAACTTCACTCATGATGCTTCCTTCTTTGTTATCCTCTGTTAATAATAAAACTTTACCTGTTTTTGAAGCTGCTTCAATAATCGCTTCTTTATCGAGCGGATAGACGGTTCTTAAATCTAGAATGTGCGCAGAGATGCCGTCTTTTGCTAATCTTTCTGCTGCCTGAAGAGCGAAATGAACACATAATCCGTAAGTAATGACAGTAATATCTTCACCTTCACGCTTTACGTCAGCTTTCCCAATTGGCAGCACATAATCATCATCTGGAACTTCTCCTTTAATTAAACGGTATGCACGTTTATGTTCAAAGAAAAGAACGGGATCTTCATCACGGATTGCTGCTTTTAATAATCCCTTCACATCATAAGGTGTAGAAGGCATGACTATTTTTAGGCCGGGCTGGTTGGCAAATATGGCTTCAACAGATTGTGAATGATATAAAGCGCCATGAACGCCTCCGCCATAAGGTGCACGAATAACGATAGGACAGCTCCAATCATTATTGGAGCGGTAACGAATTCTTGCCGCCTCAGAAATAATTTGGTTGACAGCGGGCATAATAAAGTCAGCGAATTGCATTTCTGCTATCGGACGCATTCCGTACATAGCCGCTCCAATTCCAACTCCGGCAATAGCAGATTCGGCAAGCGGTGTATCAATGACACGATCCTCTCCAAATTGGTCATATAAGCCTTGAGTTGCTTTAAATACGCCGCCTTTTTTGCCTACGTCTTCCCCTAAAACAAAAACCTTCGGATCTCTCTCCATTTCTTCACGGATTGCCATTGTAACAGCATCAATATAAGAAATTACAGCCATTATAGTTCCCCCCTACTATTCAGCATAAACATATTTCAGTGCATGGTCCGGTTCTGCATACGGTGCATTTTCTGCATAATCAGTCGCTTCATTAACTTGACCCATAACACGATCATTTATTTCTTTCTCTTTGGCATCATTCATAATTCCTAATTCCTTCAGATAAGCACCAAAGGTTATGATTGAATCCTTTTCCTTCGCTTTGGCCACTTCATCAGGTGAACGATAGCTGCGGTCATCATCATCAGAAGAGTGTGGTGTTAAACGATAAGAAACTGTCTCGACAAGGGTTGGCCCTTCTCCTCTTCTTCCTCTGTCAGCTGCTTCCTTAACAGCTTTATATACGGCAAGCGGATCATTGCCATCAACCGTAACTCCAGGCATACCATATCCAATCGCACGATCAGATACATTTTCGCAAGCTAATTGCTTTTCAATTGGAACTGATATCGCATATTTATTATTTTCACACATGAAAATTACTGGAAGCTTATGCACTCCCGCAAAGTTAGCACCTTCATGGAAGTCTCCCTGGTTTGAGGACCCTTCACCAAATGTCACGAATGTTACTAAATCTTTTCCTTCCATTCTTCCTGCCAATGCGACACCTACAGCATGAGGAACTTGAGTAGTAACAGGCGAAGAACCCGTAACAATACGATTTTTCTTTTGGCCAAAGTGTCCAGGCATTTGTCGCCCGCCTGAGTTTGGATCTTCCGCTTTTGCAAAAGCGGAAAGCATTAAATCTGTTGGAGTCATCCCGAATGTAAGAACAACACCCATATCCCGGTAGTATGGAAGAACATAATCCTTTTCCTTATCAAGTGCAAAAGCTGCTCCAACCTGTGCTGCTTCTTGACCTTGGCATGAAATTACGAAGGGAATTTTACCAGCACGGTTTAATAGCCACATCCGCTCATCAATGCGACGGGCTAAAAGCATGGTTTCATACATATTTAATACCGTTTCATCACTTAAACCTAACTCTTTATGACGGTTTTCAACCATTTCAATACCTCCTAAATAAGTATGGATCAAGAGCTGAAAAGCCCTTGTTTGCTTTATGAAAAATAATAATTCAGCTTAGCCGTGAATGGCCTTTCCATCGACTGCGAGAGCAGCCTCGCCGATTGCTTCTGATAATGTTGGATGAGGGTGGATCGTATGTGCTACTTCCCAAGGGGTAGCATCTAGGACACGAGCTAGACCTGCTTCAGAAATCATATCCGTTACATGCGGCCCAATCATATGAACACCTAATATATCATTTGTATCCTCATCTGCAATAATTTTTACGAACCCATCAGCTTCACCAAAAACTAATGCTTTCCCTATTGCCCGGAAGGAGAACTTTCCTGTTTTTACCTTAAAGCCCATTTCTTTGGCTTCTTCTTCTGTATAACCGACACTTGCTGCTTCTGGTGAGCTGTAGATGCATTTAGAAACAAGGCTGTAATTTATCGGTTGAGGATTTTCGTTAGCTATATGCTCAACGGCTACAATTCCTTCATGTGAAGCAACATGTGCAAGCTGAAGTCCGCCAATCACATCACCAATTGCATAAATATGGGATTCTTTCGTTTGGAAAAATTCATTCGTTGCAATAAAGCCCTTCTCTACTTGAATATCTGTATTTTCAAGCCCAATTCCTTCAATATTTGCTTGGCGGCCAACGGAAACGAGTAGCTTTTCAGCAGTAAATTCCCTTTGCTCACCTTTCACTTCAGCTGAAATGGCAACATTGCTTTCAGCTTGTTTGAGAGTTTCAGGAAGCACTTTTGCACCTGTAACGATTTTTACACCTTTTTTCTTCATTAATCTCTGCATTTCTCTTGATACTTCTTTATCTTCTGTAGGAATGATTCTGTCCGCATATTCGACAACCGTAACTTCTGCCCCGAAATCAGAGAGCATGGATGCCCATTCGATTCCGATTACTCCACCTCCAACAATGATGATTGAGCTTGGAATCTCTTCCATCATAAGTGCTTCATCAGAAGTCATGACATTTCCGCCAATTTCAAGACCTGGTAAAGTTCTTGGACGGGAGCCTGTTGCCACAATTACATTTTTAGGAATAAGCATGGCGTTCTCGTCCCCATTATTCATTTCAACTGAAATGGTTCCCGGCATAGGAGAAAAAATCGATGGACCTAAAATACGGCCAGTTCCTTCATAAATGTCAATTTTGCCTTGCTTCATCAAATGCTGAACCCCTTTATGAAGCTGGTCAACAATTTTATTTTT
Source organism: Bacillus sp. JJ1503 (assembly GCF_036965125.1). NCBI lineage: Bacteria > Bacillati > Bacillota > Bacilli > Caryophanales > Bacillaceae > Bacillus > Bacillus sp. JJ1503. The sequence goes on along the minus strand of NZ_JBALOZ010000021.1, from coordinate 45,521 downwards.
TCTTTCTTGGACTTTACTGAAATTGACTTCAATATTACTTGCGGAAATACCGAACTCTTCACTTCGCTTCGTTGTTGCGTACACCTCTGCACTTCTAAGCAGTGCTTTACTTGGTATGCATCCTTTATGCAAGCATGTTCCGCCAAGTTTTCCTTTTTCAACTAGAGCTGTTTTTAAACCTAATTGGGAAGCACGGATCGCTGCAACATAACCGCCGGTGCCCCCGCCTAAAATGACTAAATCATATTCTTCTGCCACGTTTATTCCTCCTATTTGAATAGGGCTAGCACTTAGAACAAAATGTGCATTTGCTATTCAACCATATTCTAATGAACTGCAGCTCTTGTTTGCATTCCTGGATATTCCTTTTCTGCTTCCTCTCCACGAAGTATACGAAGCGCACCTTCTGCTAAAGCCTGCAGCTCGTTTTCTCCAGGATGGACGATAACATCTGCAATCCAATTAATTCGATCACTTATTTCTTTCACAAAATCTTTTCCGAACGCAATACCGCCGGTTATAACAATGGCATCGACCTTTCCGCTTAACACCGTGCTGGCTGCACCGATTTCTTTCGCTACTTGATAGGCCATTGCGGAATATATGAGCTTTGCGTTTTCATCCCCGTTTTTAATCATTTGTTCAACTTTAACCGCGTCATTTGTACCTAAATAACCAACAAGTCCACCATGACCGACTATTTTTTTCATTATCTCTTCACGATAATAGGAACCGGAATAACATAGAGAAACTAAATCCCCAACTGGAACAGTTCCTGCACGTTCAGGACTAAATGGTCCTTCCCCATGTAAACCATTGTTGACATCGATTACTTTTCCTTTTTGATGAGCACCGACTGTAATTCCTCCGCCCATATGAGTAACGATTAAATTTAGTTCTTCATATTTTTTCCCGATTTCTTTCGCTGCTCTTCTCGCGACAGCTTTTTGGTTCAATGCATGAAAAATACTTTTTCTTTCAATTAATGAAAAACCGGAAATACGTGCAATTGGAGCTAATTCATCAACGACTACCGGGTCAACAATATAGGAAGGAATATTTAATGCGGCAGCAATTTCATAAGCGATTATGCCTCCAAGATTAGAAGCATGCTGACCTGCATAGCCTTCTCTCAAATCCTTTAGCATAGCCTCATTGACGGAATAGGTTCCACCCTCAATTGGTCTTAATAAGCCTCCTCTTCCGCAAACTGCATTAAGCTTAGAAATATTAAATCCTTCTTTATCCAATGTCTCGAGGATTACATTTTTGCGGAATTCGTACTGGTCAATAATATTTTCGAAAGCATTTATTTCATCTGTATCATGGCGTATTGTTTTTTCCAAGATAGATAAGTCATTATCGAAAACTCCGATTTTCGTAGAGGTGGATCCAGGATTGATAACGAGAATTCGATGTTCTTGTTCTTGCACTTTGAAACCTCCGTGTGAAAAGCGATTATGCTCACCGAACTAAATTTTAATCCGGTGAGCAAAGTATAATCCGCTATTCTTCAGTCTATTATTAAATATTTTAACGCACCTATTTACGACGGCTTAAAATATGGTGGCCATTTTGCAGGAATTGGCTCCTAGAATTGCGCATTCTTTCAATTCTTTCTTCTACCATACGGTCAGCAGCTTTATAGGTAGGAATTTGATCTCGTTTTGAAATTTCAATAACCTTTTCAATGCTTTGGTAAAGTCCTTCAACCTTTTTCAATGCCCGCTCTGCATTGTAGCCGTATAATTCATCTGCAACGTTAATGACTCCGCCAGCATTAATAACATAGTCTGGAGCGTAAACAATTCCCATTTCATGAAGGATATCTCCATGACGCTCTTCTTTTAATTGATTATTTGCAGAGCCAGCAATGACCTTTGCTTTTAATTGTGGAATGGTTTCATCATTCACTGTTGCACCAAGTGCACAAGGCGCATAAATATCACATTCGACTCCATAAATTTCATTTGGGTCAACTGCCTTTGCACCGAAGTCATTCACTGCACGCTGAACAGCTTCTTTATTTATATCTGTTACGATTAATTGAGCACCTTCTTCATGAAGATGCTTGCATAGGCTGTACGCAACATTTCCAACACCTTGTACTGCGATTACTTTTCCTTCTAATGAATCTGTTCCGAACGCTTCTTTCGCCGCAGCCTTCATTCCAACGTAAACCCCATAAGCTGTTACAGGTGAAGGGTTGCCTGATGAACCAAATGCAGGTGAAATTCCAGTTACATAATCAGTTTCTTCATGAATAAGATCCATATCTGCTACAGTCGTACCGACATCTTCAGCAGTGATATAGCGGCCATTTAACCCTTGGATATAACGGCCAAAGGCACGGAACATTTCTTCGTTTTTATCCTTCTTAGGATCACCGATGATGACAGTTTTTCCTCCACCAAGGTTAAGTCCAGCCGCAGCATTTTTATAAGTCATTCCTTTTGCAAGACGCAATGCATCTTCAATAGCAGCTTCTTCTGATGCATATGTCCACATACGCGTTCCGCCTAAAGCTGGTCCTAATGTTGTATCATGGATCGCGATAATGGCCTTTAAGCCTGATGTTTTGTCCTGGCAGAATACTACTTGCTCGTAATCATATTTTTCTAGATATTTGAAAATTTCCATTTGAAATTCCTCCTAAGATAGTTTGCTTTTTTGTAAGTACGATAAACATTCGTTAAGTTCTAGTTTGAGATTTATATTTAATTGGCCGAGCATATAGCCAATGCTAAGGAATAAAGCTTGCTTTCGGCTGTATCTGCCCTGGATGTTAAGACAATTGGCGCCTTTGCACCTGCTATAACAGCACCAACCTTTGCTTTGGCGAAATAAATCAATGATTTATAAAGTGCATTCCCAACCTCAATCGTTGGAACTAATAATATATCCGCTCTTCCAGCTACATCGCTCTTTATTCCTTTATGTTCGGCAGCAGATATAGAAATGGCATTATCTAAAGCTAATGGTCCATCAACAATACAATCTGTCAGCTGCCCTCGCTTGTTCATTAAGGTTAAGGCTGCTGCATCAAGAGTAGCCTGCATAGCCGGATTTATCACTTCCACTGCTGCAATCGGTGCAACAAGCGGTTTGTTAATCCCAATGCTCCGCGCTATTCCGATCGCATTTTTAAGAATCTGTGCCTTCTGATCTAAATCGGGGGATATATTCATGGCAGCATCGGTAATTATAATAAATTTGTCATAGCTTGGAACTTCAAATACAGCTACGTGAGATAAGACACTTCCAGTCCTTAAACCATACTCTTTATTCAAGACGGCTTTTAAAATAGTTGCAGTTGGCACATTTCCCTTCATTAAAACATCCGCTTCATTTAATTTTACAGCCTTTACAGCATTTTCTGCTGCTAATCCATTTGATAACGTATGAATGATTTGGATATTTTTACTTGAGGCAAGGTTTTCATGCTTATTGACGATTTTTAAAATTTGTTCCTTATCACCGTACAATAAAAAATTTGCTAAATTTCGTTTAACTGCTTCAGAAACTGCCTCGATCACTTCATGATCCTCTGCTGCAGCAACGGCTACTGTTTTCATTTGAAATTGGGTTGCTCTCTCTATAAGCGAATCCAAATCCATCTAGTTCTCAACCCCTTTACTCCAAAGCGAATAATGCTTGTTTATTGCAATTTGACCTAGACTAGCTAGTTCAAATTGCAATTAACACAATGACTGCAACAGCCATTTTATTATTCTGCAAGAATTGTGCCAAACGAAATCATTATGAAAACGCTTTATTTACGGTTTATTAAGTATGAAAAAAATTGCACATCATGAAATTTATTGCACGCTATTATTTGCAATCCCATACTTCTCAAGCTTATAGTATAAATTTCTTACTGATAAACCGAGGGATTTAGCGGTAATGGTTTTGTTTCCGGCAGATTTTTTTAAGGTTTGCAATATTAGCTCTTTCTCATACTGTTCGAGCAGCTGATTTAATGTGAGATTTGGAATTGTTTCATCTCGTTCAATTTCGTTTTGGGTTTTTTCGTTTATTTTTATTAATTCCGGGACATGAGCTTCATCCAAAACATTTTCATTATAACTCATGAAAATAATAGCTCTTCCGAGAATATTATCTAGCTCTCTTACATTTCCAGGCCAATCATACAACATTAATTTATGCAATGCCGACTGAGTTATTTTTTCTACATTCCGTCCATATTCCTGATTGATTTTCTGGATCAAACGATTACAAAGCAACGGAATATCTTCCTTTCTTTTTCTCAGCGGCGGTATATGAATGGGCATTCGATTCAAACGATAATATAAGTCTTCCCTAAAAGTTCCATTTGCAATTCCTTTTTCTAAATTTACATTTGTCGCAGCAATCACTCTAACATTGATTTGTATAGGCTTTGTTCCACCTACACGAGTAATCTCTTTTTCCTGTAAAACCCTTAGTAGTTTAGCCTGTGTATTCGCTGATAACTCACCGATTTCATCTAAGAAAATACTGCCATTGTTGGCCTCTTCAAAAAGACCTCTCTTTCCTCCCCTTTTCGCTCCTGAAAATGCGCCTTCTTCATATCCGAATAGCTCACTTTCTAATAAAGTTTCAGAAAGAGCTGCACAATTAACCCGAATGAATTTATTGTATTTACGATCACTTCCATTATGAATAGCGTGAGCAAACAATTCTTTCCCTGTGCCAGATTCCCCTCTTAATAATACAGTTGCAGGAGTTTTTGCCCCAAGCCGAGCCTGCTCAATCGCAATGGTCATCTCTTCAGATTTGCCAATAATATCATCAAATGAATATTTCGCTTCAAGATTTCGAATGATTTGCCGTGCATGATTTAATTCTCTATTTAATGTTTTGATTTCTGAGACATCATGAATGACACCAACACTGCCTTTTAATTTCCCATCGACTATGACAGGAGCTACATTAACGATAACCTCTTTCTTATTAGGTCCGACTCGCATCGCAACCCCTCTAACTGCTCTTCGTGTTTGAAGGACCTTCATATGTACACTCTCACCCTCAGAAATATCTGCGGTTGCCGGTTTCCCAATAACCTCATCCTCTCTGAGACCAGTGATTCTAGAATAGGCTGGATTTATTAATAATCCTCGGCCATTTTCATCTACAACAGAAATGGCTTCGTCACTTGAATGAATAATAGCCTGAAGCATCGTTTGGATTTCTTTTAAATTTGTGATTTCCTCGGCAAGGTTCATCACTTCGGTAATATCCTTGAACACCGCAAAGGCGCCTATAAGCTCATTATTCTCCCCAACCATCGGGATTCTTGTCGTAATAATTTTCACACCATTATTTAGGACTAACTCTTGATTAGCATATGTACGTCTTGTTTCTAATACTCTTGGTAATTCACTGTTAGAAATCACCTCAAGAATATGCTTTCCGATGGCTTCCTTCCTATTTGTTCCTGTCATTCTTTCGGCACTTTTATTAAAAAAAATAATTTCACAATGTTTATTAATGACAATCATGCCATCACCAGTAGAATTGAAAATGAGATCATGCTTATACTTTTCGTTTTCTATACTTGTTATTAAATCTTCTTTTTCCTCAATTAGATTTGCAATCAAGGCAGCAACACTGCCTGGTATAAGAACTGAATCTTTTCTTTTCGCTTCTCTTAGTCCAATAAACACATCTTTATTGCCTGTCACTTCAACGATTATATCAATATCCTGCAAAATAAACTTCCGCCAGTCAGTGCCAGTGGGTATTCCTTCTTCTTTCGCAATTATGAGTCCAGGTGCATGAATATTGTGGTCTACAACAGCTATTACTTTTAACATCGCCGTTTCTTTCATAATTTTTAAGATTGCTGATCCGCCTTTTCCCGCACCTACAATCATTACGGTTTGCATCGTATGCGACCACCCTCTAGATTGAAATTTATTTCATTAATTCCAGCCTTTTTATTGCAAGTTATTTCATACAAGTTTATTTTATCCTAGAAAGTCAGCCAAGCCAAATAAAAACGGTCGCACTTATTTGTATAAAGGTATCTTAAGGCTGAATAGCTTGACAAATTTCCCTATTGATTTATTATTTTTATGAACGGTGTATTATGTAGTATTTATGAAACGAAGGGATTTTTCAGATGGTTAGATTAATCGCTTTAATAATTATGCTCATACCAGGCCTTTTCGCTGCCTATGGAATAAAATTAATGAGAGACATGGTTTTTGGAATTTTACAAAATCCTTTTCCATATTTATGGGTGCAATTTCTATCAGGGCTGCTTTTCTTCCTAGTCGGACTTGGCTTTATTGCCGGATTTATTCTTCACCGCGATCGAAAGAAAAATAAGGTACAGCCGCGTTTCCAAAGGAAAAATGAAAGAGGATGACTCAAAGTCGTCCTCTTTTTTATTCATACATTTTTCTAATAATCTTTGCTAGAACAGGATCATCCGTAATAAAAGCTGAACAGTCAACAGAAAATAATCGGTGCATTTCTTTTTCCTTATTAACAGTATAAGGCCTAACCGCAATGCCATACTCTTCTGATGCCTTTATAAGCTCTGATTTGGCGATTGTATGTTTAGGATGGATACTTTTGGAACCAATGGATTCTGCATAAATCCAAGGCATATAGAGGCCTTCAGAAAACAATGGTGCTGTTTCTATCTCCGGGGCTAGGTGGTAGCAATAAACAATGCTGTAGTGATTGAATGATGAAAGGATGACACGATCTGCTAAATCATATGCACGAATAAGGCTAATGACCTTTTCTTCCATCCCTTCATATGGAAAAACCCCATTTTTCAGTTCAATATTACAAATGATGTGATTTGTCTTCATCCATTCTAAAACTTCAATTAAAGACGGAATTGGCTCCATTTGCGAAAAAAGCCTTTTTTTCTGACTGCTTGCGTCAAGTTTTCTTAAATCTCTATATGTATAATCTTTTACATAGCCTTTTCCATTTGTTGTCCGATCTACTTTTTCATCATGGATAACAACTATTTCGCCGTCCCTCGTTAGCTGAACATCCAGTTCGATCCCGTCTGCACCTGCTTTTTCTGCTTCCCTAAATGCCTTCATCGTGTTTTCAGGATACAAGGCGGAATATCCTCTATGAGCAAAAATTAATGTCATGATCATTACTCCCCATTAGAAAAGCGCTCTCCAGAAAGAGAACGCTTTTTCAATTTACTAAAATTCCTAACTCTTTCAGGAAGCCTTATGCTCCAGCCTTAATTTATCTGCTACCATCGCAATGAACTCTGAATTGGTTGGCTTTGCTTTAGACATAGAAACAGTGTAACCAAATAGGGAAGAAATTGAATCTATATTCCCCCTGCTCCATGCTACTTCAATGGCATGACGTATAGCCCGTTCAACTCGGCTTGCTGTCGTATTGTATTTTTTCGCAATATCTGGGTAAAGAACCTTTGTTATTGAACCGAGAAGCTCAATATCATTATAGACCATGGAAATCGCTTCACGAAGATACATATAACCTTTAATATGTGCCGGCACACCTATTTCATGAATAATACTCGTAATGCTCGCATCAAGATTTTTCGGTTTTGCTTCAATTGTTGATCGATAAGCTGTCGATGAAGGCTTTCTAATGACTGGATTTGCTTTTCCACTTACTTGACGTATATGGCTAGCCAGATTCTCCATATCAAATGGCTTCAGAATAAAATAGGAAGCCCCTAAATCTACTGCTTTCTTTGTCACGTCCTCCTGTCCGAAAGCAGTAAGCATAATCACATTTGGCAAGTTAGCCTTTTTCATTTCTCGCATCTTTCCACGAACCGCTAAACCATCTAAATGAGGCATAATAATATCTAAAATAAGAACATCAGGATCTTCATGCTCTAAAATGTCCAGGCATTCCTGTCCATTATGACCGACACCCACAACTTCCATATCTTCTTGAGTTGATATATATTCTTCTAAAAGTCCGACAAGCTCTCTATTGTCATCGACAACACAAACCTTAATTTTCTTCACGTATTCTTTCCTCCTCGATCCATAATGGTCTCTTTATTATCTATTCTTATTCTAAATGAGAAATTCGACAATGCAACTGAAAATCCTTTAGTTTTTTTAAAAATTCTCAAAAATAGGTGAAAATCATTAGTTTTCTTTTGTTTTCTTTATTATTCGACCGTTTTCGATAATTGATTAGAATTTCAACACAGTTTTGTCGAAAAATCTTTATATCTATTATAGCATATGTAATTATTTTCGATTAAATGCTTTTTTAGGCTAAAAAAGAGACGGGGGATCCCCGTCTTTAGATTATGATGCTTTTTCTTTTTGTTTCTCATATATATCAATTTCTGCTTCATTTAGCATCCACTCAATATGAACACCATATCCGCTCGTCGGATCATTTACAAAAACATGTGTTACTGCCCCAATCACTTTATCATTTTGGATGATGGGACTTCCGCTCATTCCTTGAACAATTCCTCCCGTTTTTGCTAAAAGCTTTGGATCCGTTACTTTTATAACCATTCCTTTTGTCGCAGGGAATTTTTGCGGAATCGTGCTGACAATTTCAATATCAAATAAATTTACCTCATCATTTTCAACAACTGTTAATATTTTTGCCGGACCTTCCTTTACTTGATGAGATAATGCAATCGGCATCGGCTTATCCAAGATGCCATTCTTTATGTCCTGATTAAGTTCCCCAAAGATTCCAAAAGGACTATTTCTGACAATATTTCCGATTACTTCTTTATCCTCTGAAAAACGAGCTAGTTTTTCTCCAGGATTGCCATTGCTCCCTTTCTCAATAGAGGTGACTGTGGAGCGAACAATTTGACCATCATCAACAACAATTGGTTTTTTCGTATCCATATCGGAAATAACATGGCCTAAAGCTCCATATTTCCTAGATTCTGGATGATAAAACGTCATTGTTCCGATTCCAGCAGCTGAGTCGCGAATATATAATCCAAGCTTAAAGGAACCCTCTCCTTTTTCTTTTAAGGGGGTTAATTCAGTTGTAAAATGATTATTTTCTCTATTCACACCTATCGTAAGGGGCTTACCGGATTTCCCTGCTTGCTGGACAAAAGGGGCAACATCAGACATTTTTTCAATATTTTTGCCGTTTATTTTAGTGATGATGTCTCCCACTTTGATTCCTGCTATTTCTCCAGGAGAGGATTTTCCGTTTACTGTATTTATTTGATGGTGTCCCACTACTAAGACACCAACGGTATTTAGTTTGACACCGATAGACTGTCCACCTGGAATCACTTTAAAATCCTTTAGTACATTTACATCGACCTTTTTAATCGGAAAACCTGCTAATTCTAAAAACATTTCATTTTCCCCGCGTTTTTTTGCTTTTAGGGAAACTGAATGATTGTCCTGTTTAAGTGCAATACTTGAATCTGTAGACATAGTTGCCGTTACCATTTCTGCTTTAGCCAGATCAATATGCTGGCCCTCAAAAAGAGTGATTGAAGTTGGAATTTCTAAATATTTTTGAATGGGTTTGGAAAATCCAATTGCAATTAATGAAACAAGGAGAATTCCACCAATTATTTTTCTTAAAACTTCTGTTATCAAAACTTTCACTCTCCTCGCTTCTAATCCACAACGTCAAATGGCTACATCTATAATTTTGCCTGTAAAGCGCGCATTTATAACTGATATGGCGATAAAAAAAGCTATCCTGCTTTGGATAGCTTTTCATGTATTTTTTTTTCTACACCTTAATTTTGTTTGCAAGCTGAAGAAGCTCTTTAGCATGCTCTTTCGTTAAATCGGTAATTTCGACTCCTGATATCATCCGGCCAATTTCTTTAATTTTTTCTGCTTCATTTAAAGCTTTAACCGTTGTTTTCGTCCGGCCATCTTTAATATTTTTTGCGATATACAAATGAGTATCTGCCATTGCAGCTACTTGCGGTAAATGGGAGATGCACAACACTTGCGAATTAATGGCAACATGGTGAATCTTTTCTGCAATCGCTTGTGCAACCCTGCCACTCACTCCCGTATCCACTTCATCGAAAATAATAGAAGTAACCCCTTGATGCTTTGAAAAAATACTTTTTAGCGCAAGCATAATTCTAGATAATTCTCCACCTGATGCAATTTTGGAGAGGGGTTTTGATGGTTCCCCTGGATTAGTCGATAAGTAAAATTCAACTTTATCAAATCCATTTTTTGTGAAGTTCTCCATATCTGCTTCAAATTTCACTTCAAATACAGTCTTGTCCATATAAAGCTCTTTTAATTCTTTATGTATTAATTTTATTAAAGTTTTAGCCGTGTTTTTCCTTAAATTTGATAATTCTTCTGCTTCAACTGTAAGATCCTTTCGCAATGAGGAAATTTCTTTTTCTAACTTTCCGATATGTGTTTCTTTATTTTGCAATGTTTCTATTTCTTCTTCAATTTTTGAGGCATATTCAAGAATTTCAACAATTGTCTTCCCGTACTTTCGTTTTAATTGTTGAATCTCATTAAGCCGGTCTTCGATTTCGGCAAGTCTTCTAGGGTCGTATTCCAGAAAATCAAGCTCATTCCGAAGACTTCTCATGACATCCTCAAGCTGATAAAAGCTATTCGACACAGATTCAGCAAGTTCCTTATAGGCAGGATCAACTTCCGCAGCATCTTCAACATGCCCCATAACAAGACCAATCCAATCGAGTCCTCTTTGTTCCCCTTGAAGACCAGCATATCCTGCCTGTAAGGAATCATAAATCCGTTCGAAGTTACTAAGCTTTTTGCGCTCTTCGAAAAGCTCTTCATCTTCATTTAGCTTTAAATTCGCTTTAAGAATTTCATCATATTGAAACTGTATTAAATCTAGCCGATGGGCCATCTGCTGATCATTTTCACTTAATGTTTTTAATGATTTTAATTTTTGCTCATACTTATGATAAACTTGCTGGTATTCTAAAAGTGCAGAGCTTATCTTCCTGCCGCCAAATTGGTCAAGAAGACTGATATGCTTTATTTCGTCCATCAATTCCTGATGCTCATGCTGCCCATGAATATCAATCAATGTACTTCCAATTTCCCTTAAAATCGAAATTGTGACAAGCTTGCCATTGATTCTGCATACACTTTTTCCTGATTTCGAAATATCTCTTCTAAGTACAATCATTCCATCTTCAAGCTCAATGCCAAATTCATAAGCCTTTTTGCAAATAGGATGATTGGGATCTTCAAACTGAAAAAGACCTTCTATTTCTGCCTTTTCCTCTCCATGCCTTACAAATTCAGCTGATCCTCTTCCTCCAACGAGTAAGTGTATCGCATCAATGATAATTGACTTACCAGCACCTGTTTCTCCGCTTAATACAGTTAAGCCCTTGTCAAATGAGATCGAAAGGGCTTCAATAATAGCAAAGTTTCTAATTGATAATTCAGTTAACAAATGAAATCATCCCCATTACAGCATTTCTAGAAAACGATTTGTGATAGCTTCAGTTTGCTCAGGTGTTCTGCAAATAATTAAGCACGTATCATCGCCGCAAATAGTCCCCATTATCTCTTCCCAATCCAAATTATCAATAAGCGCCCCTATCGCCATCGCATTTCCAGGCAGGGTTTTCATTACGAGCAGGTTTCCTGCTGAATCTATCCGGACAAATGCATCCATTAGGTTACGTCTTAATTTTTGTAAAGGATTGAATCGCTGATCAGCAGGAAGGCTATATTTATATCTGCCATCTTGCAGAGGAACTTTTACAAGATGAAGTTCTTTAATATCTCGTGATACTGTTGCTTGTGTTACATTGTATCCGGCATTTTTTAACTCATCTACAAGATCATCCTGTGTCTCAATATCATTATTTGCAATAATCTCCCGAATTTTAATATGACGTTGACCCTTTGTCATATACTCACCCCAATTATGAAAAACGCTATGCGCCTAAATTTTATAACAAACTTCAAAATAGTTGTAAATAAAAGAATAAAATCTAATTATATGTTAGCTGATTTTCCCTATAAAGTACAATTTTTCTTTGTTTTTCATGATATTATTAGTCTTTTAGACATACATAAATAAAATGAAGAGGAATAAGCAGCAGCCTAATCCTCTTCATTTTGCTTTGTCTTAAGTTCTGTATGGGCTTCATTCACTACTGCCTGAGCTTCAAAATTTAAAATATTTTCACCGATTTCCTTCTGACCTGTCCAATAAAGGTGCAGCAGGAATTCAATATTCCCATCACCGCCAGTTATAGGAGAAAACGATAGATTTTTCACATCGAATCCCAGATTTAGGGCAAAGGAAATCATTGATTCTAAAACCTGTACATGGACCTTGGCATCACGTACAATCCCTTTTTTTCCAACCTGTTCGCGTCCTGCCTCAAACTGAGGCTTAACGAGCGCCACTACATCACTGCCTGAAACTAATAAGGTCTTTAATACAGGAAGGATAAGCTTTAAAGAGATAAATGAAACATCAATGGAAGCGAAGGTTGGCATTCCTTCTTGAAGATCGGCTGGTGTTACATAACGGAAATTAGTTCGCTCCATAACAACAACACGTTCATCCTGTCTTAACTTCCAAGCGAGCTGATTGTATCCGACATCAAGGGCATAAGACATTTTCGCCCCATTTTGTAAAGCACAATCAGTAAATCCGCCAGTTGATGCACCGATATCAAGAAGAATTTTGTCCTTCACTTCAAGATCAAATATTTTTAATGCTTTTTCAAGCTTTAGCCCGCCTCTGCTAACATACGGCATGACTTTTCCCTTTACTCTTAGCGGAATATCGCTGCTAACCTTTTCTCCCGGCTTGTCGAGACGAGTTTCATTACTAAATACAATTCCAGCCATTATCGTTCGTTTTGCCTTCTCCCTCGTCTCAGCTAAGCCTCTTTCAACTAATAAAATATCTAACCGTTCCTTCTTTGCTTTCATTCCTTAAGCCCTTTTCTGTTTCTTTCTTGCAAGATTATTTATTCGATCGACTACATCACCCGTAGTCATTCCGATTTCTTCTAATAGCTTATCAACGCTGCCATGCTCGATGAAACGGTCTGGAATACCCATCCGGTCAATTTCTATATGATGAAAGCCGTTTTCATGGGCAAATTCAAGTACCGTACTCCCAAAACCGCCTTGAAGAACTGCCTCTTCAATCGTTAAAATCGGCATATGATCTTTAAATAATTCGAGAAGCATTTTTTCATCTAAAGGTTTAATAAATCTTGCATTGATTACCTTTATAGATTGGCCTTGTTTCTCTAGAATAGCAGCCGCTTTTAATGCCATTGGAATCGTTGTACCGAATGTGAGAATGGCAGCATCTGTACCATTCTTAAGCACTTCCCAAGTCCCAATCGGAATTTTGTGAAAGCTTGTATCCATTGGTACACCCAATCCATTTCCGCGTGGAAATCTCAAAGCTATCGGGCCATCATCATAGTTTACAGCAGTATAAACCATATGCTGGCCTTCATTTTCATCTTTAGGCATCATCAATACAAGATTTGGCACATGTCTCAAAAAGGCAATATCAAAAACACCTTGATGTGTTTCACCATCAGCACCAACTAAGCCAGCACGGTCAATTCCAATAAAGACATTTAAATTCTGCCGGCAAATATCATGCACAACCTGATCATAGGCACGTTGAAGAAATGTTGAATAAATAGCAAGAAACGGCTTCATTTTCTGTGTTGCTAAGCCAGCAGCGACAGTTGCAGCATGCTGTTCTGCAATTCCAACATCAAACATCCGTTCAGGGAATTCACTTGCAAACCCTTCTAATCTAGAGCCTACCGGCATAGCTGGAGTAATGGCAACAATCCGGTCATCTTCTCTTGCTAATTTTCGAACCGTTTCACTTACAAGCGAGCTCCATGCTGGCGGCGTATTAACCGGTTTCACAAAATCCCCTGTTTCAATTTTGTATGGTCCTGTACCATGCCATGTTCCAGTTGTATCACGTTCAGCAGGGGAATAACCCTTTCCTTTTTTTGTAATAACATGCAACAGGACGGGTCCCTCAGTTTTCTTAGCATAGCTTAAATTTTCAAATAAGCTTTCAAAATTATGACCATCTACTGGTCCAAGATAGGTGAAGCCCATCTCCTCAAAAAACATCCCTGATACAAAAAGATATTTAAGGCTATCCTTTAATCTTTCAGCTGTTGAAGCAAGCTTGCCTCCTACTGCAGGGATTTTTTTCAGGAGAAGTTCGAGTTCATCCTTTGCCCACTGGTATTTTCCAGCTGTACGAAGTCTTCCAAGAACATTGTGCAGTGCCCCTACATTTGGAGCAATGGACATTTCATTATCATTTAAAATGACAATCATATTCTTTTTTTCATGGCCAATATGGTTTAATGCCTCTAAAGCCATTCCGCCCGTTAAGGCACCATCACCAATAACAGGTATTACGAAGGATTTTTCTTTTTTCAAATCCCTGGCAATCGCCATTCCCATTGCAGCAGATAATGAGGTTGAACTATGCCCAGTTTCCCATACATCATGTTCACTCTCAGCCATTTTTGGAAATCCGCATAAGCCCTTATATTGCCTCAATGTATCGAATTGATCGGCACGGCCAGTTAGGATTTTATGAACATATGATTGATGGCCTACATCCCAAATAATTTTGTCCTTCGGGCTGTCAAAGCATTTATGCAAAGCAATCGTTAATTCGACAACGCCTAAATTAGGTCCAATATGGCCCCCGGTATAAGACAACTTTTCAATTAGAAATTGGCGTATATCTTGACTTACTGCCTCTAGTTCTTTATTTGATAACCCTTTTAAAAAAGAAGGGTCTTTAATTTTCATTAGATCCATACAGAGGATCACTCGCTTTCATTTCTTTATCATGCACATATCTCTTAGATGTTCATAAAACTTAACCTTATATATGGTTTATTATAACAGTATGAATGAAATCCTCAAGGTAGTGTAGTAATTTGCCAATTAGAGATATTGCCTAATGCTTTATCATATAGTGTTTAATGATTTCGCGTTTCTATTAGTTCAGTAATTTCCTCAAGCAGCTTTGTATTCAGACCTGTAACTGAAAGCTTGGACTTTGCTTGCTGGATATGATGGTGCAGAGCTTCTTTTGCGCCATCCAATGTAAGCAATGATGGATAGGTACTCTTATGTTTAGAAGCATCACTGCCAACAGGCTTTCCAATTACTTCTTCCGTTCCTTCTAGATCAAGGATGTCGTCACGTATTTGAAAGGCGATTCCAAGATGGTAAGCAAACTCAGCAAGTGTTTTCAATGTTTCCTTGTCTGCCCCTGCAAGAATAGCACCTGCCACTACACTGTATTGCAACAGTTTACCCGTTTTGTGAACATGAATATACTCTAATTCATTTAAGTTTAAGGCCTTGTCCTCTCCGCTTATATCAGCAACTTGTCCGCCGACCATTCCTTCAGCTCCAGCTGCTATTGACATTTCTCTAATGAGATTAAGCTTCGTTTCTGCATCCGTAAATTCTGAAGGGGTTTCAGTAATTAATTGGAAGCTGTATGTTAATAAGGCATCACCTGCCAAAATCGCAAAAGCATCACCAAACACCTTGTGATTTGTTGGCTTTCCCCGCCTTAAATCATCATTATCCATGCTCGGAAGATCATCATGAATGAGCGAGTACGTATGAATCATTTCTATTGCTGCAGCAGTTTGAAGACCTTTTCGTGTGTCTTCTCCAAATGCTTCGAGAGTAGCGAATAACAGAAGCGGTCTTATTCGCTTCCCTCCGGCTTCTAATGAATAAAGCATCGATTCTTTTATAACGGAAGGTGCATTCAGTTTGCTGACACTTTCCTTAAACATATTTTCTAACAAGATTTTTTGATTTTTTGCAAATAAAGAAAAGGATGACTGCTGCAAAATTACTCCTCCTCGGAGATGACGAAATTTTCTTTTCGGCCATCCTCTGTCAAAATTTGAGTGAGCTGTGATTCTACACTTTTCAGCTTATCATGACAAAGCTTAGATAGCTCCATACCTTGCTTATAAATATTGATGGCCTCTTCAAGAGGGACGTCCCCTTCTTCCAGCTTTTCTACAATCACTTCTAATTTCTCCATAGCCTCTTCAAATGTTAATTTTTGTTCTGAAGACAACGTATTCACTCCTCTATTTCCGTAACAAGGCAATTAATGATTCCATCAGGTACCTTTATTTTTACTTGGTCATTTTCCTTAATTTGTTTAACGGATTTAATTAAGTTTTCTTGCTTTGTATATACAAGACTATAGCCTCTATCCATAATTTTTAATGGACTTAATGCTTCTAAAGTAGCAATTTTATGTGAAAAGTCTTTTTCTTTAGCGGCTAAAATATTAAGCATGACTTTGTTTAGCTGTTTTTGCATTTTTTCCTGTTGTTCTTTAGAGGCTAGTATTAAATCGTTCAAAGGCTTTCGCTGTATTCGTTTCTGTATTTTCTGCCATTCGTCAATTTTTTGATCAAAAAGCTTTTTAGAACCTTTCTCAAGCTGCTCTGCTAATCTGTCTACCTGCTCAAGCTTTTGTTCATACAATTTCTGCGGGTAACGAAAAGCATATGATTTTTGAATTCTTGAAAGTCTTTCGCTTTTTAGTGTCATATGTTCCTTAAGTGCCCTTAGTAAGCGCGACTCTCGATTTAGAACTCTTTCTGTCAAATCCTCAATATGGGGGACGGCCATTTCAGCAGCACCTGTTGGCGTAGGAGCACGTAAATCAGCTACAAAATCAGCAATAGTAAAATCAGTTTCATGACCAACAGCCGAAATGATGGGAATTTGCGAATGAAAAATGGCTTTTGCCACCTCTTCTTCATTAAAAGCCCAAAGCTCTTCAATCGAACCCCCGCCACGCCCAATAATAAGCACATCTGCCTCATTTAATTGATTGGCTAATTGTATTTGCTTCACAATAGATGGTGCAGCCTGTAAACCTTGTACAAGTGCAGGGAATATTAAGATATTTACCACTGGATAACGCCTCTTAATCGTGGTCAAAATATCACGGATTGCAGCTCCAGTTGGGGAAGTAATAATACCGACTGTCTTTGGAAATTTCGGGATAGGCTTTTTATTTTGAGGTGAAAAAATTCCTTCCTTGTCAAGCCGTTCTTTTAACTGTTCAAAAGCTAAATATAAATCGCCAACTCCGTCAGGATGCATTTCTTTAATATAGATTTGATACTGACCACTTGGCTCATAAACGGTGAGATCGCCTCTAATAAGAACCTTCATCCCATTTTCAGGCGAAAATTTCATTCCCCGATTATTGCTTGAAAACATGACAGCAAGAACGCGGGCTTTCTCATCCTTTAATGTAAAATACATATGTCCGCTGGAATGCTGTTTATAATTCGAGATTTCCCCTTTTACAAGGACATTCTGCAAATGCGGATCAGCATCAAATTTTCTTTTTATATATTTAGTAAGAGCATTCACCGATAAATAGCGTTGGTCTTTCATAATATTCTCCTTATAGAAATGCGCAAGCGCCTTGCTCACCCCCGACAAGCACAANNTGGAGCTAGACAGTTCTCAAATTTGAAAA
Organism: Bacillus sp. JJ1503; assembly: GCF_036965125.1. Lineage (NCBI taxonomy): Bacteria > Bacillati > Bacillota > Bacilli > Caryophanales > Bacillaceae > Bacillus > Bacillus sp. JJ1503. The sequence goes on along the minus strand of NZ_JBALOZ010000021.1, from coordinate 28,004 downwards.
ATGTTCATTATCTTTAGTATACCAACACAACAAAACTGCCCTTTCATTATAGATTTAGTTTCTCAAACCGTCACGTAAAAAGCGTGCAGTGTAAGAGGACTAAAGCATCATTTGAAAAGGGCAGAAGCTAGACAATTTATTAATTTTTACTTTGCAATTTTTGCTGAATGGACTTAGCGGCCTTTAATGTATTGGACATAAGCATCGTAATCGTCATTGGACCTACACCGCCTGGTACAGGTGTAATATAGCTTGCTACTTCTTTCACTTCATCGAAGTCCACGTCTCCGCACAGCTTACCTTCATTATTACGGTTAATTCCAACATCAATAACGATCGCACCTTCTTTCACATGCTCCTTCGTTATGAAATTCACCTTCCCAACAGCTGCCACAAGAATATCTGCTTGTCTAGTAAATTCTTTCAAATCTGTTGTTTTGGAATGACAATATGTAACCGTTGCATGTTTATTTAGGAACAGCTGGCCTGCCGGTTTTCCCACAATATTACTGCGGCCAACGACAACTACATGCTTGCCCGAAATATCTGCATTAATAAAATCAAGCATTTCCATTACACCATATGGGGTACATGGCAGAAACGCATCCTGGCCTGTCATCATTCTTCCAATATTAACAGGGTGAAAACCGTCAACATCTTTATCTGGAGAAATTGTTTCAATTACTTTCACTTCATCAATATGTTTAGGCAAAGGCAATTGGACTAGAATCCCATGAATATTTGGGTTCTCATTAAGTTGTATTACTTTCCCAAGGACCTCTTCTTCACTTACCCCTTCAGGCAGCTCAATTAACTCAGAATGCATTCCAAGATCCTTACACGTTTTCTCTTTACTCGTGACATATGTTCTGGATGCTGGATTATTGCCGACTAAAATCACCGCAAGTCCCGGAGTAATGCCTTCATTTTTTAATTTTTCTACTTCTTCAGCAATAAAGGATTTTTTTTGTCTAGCTATTTCTTTTCCATCAATCAAATTCACAGTCATGTCATCTTCCCCCTAATCATTAATAAAGGAACCTGCTGAATCATCAAAGCTGCTGTTTAATCTTGGAAAGAACTCCATTTATAAACTTGCTCGACTGGTCATCCCCATATAATTTTGCAATTTCAATTCCCTCGTCAATAACGACATTTTGTGGTGTATCTGTGCAAAATAATAGCTCATAAACGGATAGTCTTAAAAGATTTCGATCTACAGTTCCCAATCTTTCTAATGTCCAATTTTCTAAATTTTTCTTAATTGTTTCATCAATTGTTACTTTGTTTTCTACAACTCCATTGACAAGCTGACTGAGAAATTCATTGCTTGGTGAATCCTCTAAAACGTGTTCAATGGCTAAGGCTGGATCTACTTCGCTTACATCAATTTGAAAAATGGCTTGTAATGCTTTTTCTCTTGCTGTTCTTCGTTTCATCTATTATTAACTCCTTTAACAGGGAAAGATTCAGTTAACGCTCAATTTTCTTATACTTACATGGGCTATTATCATTTATGCCATTTACTTCTCTAAAAAATACATTTTAAATCATAGCACAAGTATGTCCAATAAGCACTGAGTAAGAAAAAATTTTTCCCCCGTTAAGCCAATACCTATACCCACCATTACTCTAGCAGAAAACAGAATAAATTTAAACTATGTAAAGAAGATTCAAGTAAAAAAGCCAAAGACAAATTTGGCGTCTTTGGCCTTTTCATATTCAATTACATTTCCTGCTCATATTCCACTGCTTGTTTTTGATTTTCAAAAACGATTCCAACAACATGGACATTTACTTCTTGTGCTTCTAGTGCAGTCATATTCAATAATGCCTGCCGAATATTGTCTTGAATTTTCTGGGCAACATTTGGAATAGAGATGCCGAATACCATAGAACAATATACATCTACCTTAATACCGTCCTCAGAAAGCTCAACCTTTACACCTTTGCCATGATTTTTCTTTCCTAATCGTTCTACAACGCCTGTAGCGAAGTTGCCGCGCATTTGCGCCACTCCTTCTACTTCTGACGCAGCGATACCAGCAATGACTTCAATTACTTCCGGAGCAATTTCAATTTTGCCTAATCCACTATTCTCATGACTCATTTCCAGAATATTCTCGTTCACCTCAGCACCTCCAATTAGTCTTCTTTCTGCATAACATTATACATTTCTAAGAATTTAGTGTTAAATTGACCATCCACAAATTTTTCATGACTAAGAAGCTTTAAATGGAACGGAATAGTCGTGTGCACACCTTCAATAACAAATTCGCTTAACGCTCTTTTCATTCGGGCAATGGCTTCGTCCCTTGTTGCCCCATAGGTGATTACCTTTGCAATCATAGAGTCATAATAAGGAGGAATCATATACCCCGGATATGCAGCGGAATCAACACGAACTCCTAAACCGCCTGGAGGAAGATACATATTAATTCTCCCTGCTGATGGCATAAAGTTCTTCTCTGGATTTTCAGCATTAATTCGGCATTCAATTGACCACCCGCTAAAAGTAACATCTTGTTGCGTAAAATTCAGCTTTTCACCTGACGCAACTTTAATCTGTTCCTTAATCAAGTCAACCCCAGTTACCATTTCAGTAACTGGATGCTCAACCTGAATCCGAGTATTCATTTCCATAAAGTAAAATTTACGATTTCGGTAATCATAAATAAATTCTATCGTGCCAGCGCCTGTATAATCAACTGCTTTTGCTGCTTTTACTGCAGCATTTCCCATTTCTTCACGTGTTTCCCCATCTAATGCTGGAGAAGGTGTTTCTTCTAATAGCTTTTGCAGTCGTCTTTGAATCGAGCAATCTCTTTCTCCAAGATGAACTGTATTTCCGAATGTATCAGCTAGAACTTGAATTTCAACATGGCGGAAATCCTCAATGTACTTCTCTAAATACACGCCCGGATTGCCGAAAGCCGTTAAAGCTTCCTGCTGGGTTATAGTAATTCCTTTTACAAGCTCTTGCTCATTACGGGCTACACGTATTCCTTTTCCACCGCCGCCTGCTGTTGCTTTAATAATAACCGGATATTCAATCTTGTTAGCAAGCTCTATAGCTTCCTCAATATCCTTTATAATTCCATTCGAACCTGGGACAATTGGAACACCTGCTTCCTTCATTGTCTCTCTTGCAATATCCTTCGTTCCCATTTTCGTAATGGCCTCAGGCGTTGGACCTACGAAAATAATATTGCATTCACGGCATAGCTCAGCAAAATCTGCGTTTTCTGCTAGGAAACCATACCCTGGATGAACCGCATCACAATCTGTTAACTTTGCGACACTTATGATGTTGGTGAAATTTAAATAGCTATCTTTAGACGCTGTCGGCCCAATGCAATAGGCTTCATCAGCAAGCTGGACATGAAGCGCATCCTTGTCAGCCTCAGAAAAAACGGCGACCGTTTCAATCTCCATTTCGCGGCATGCACGAATGATTCGAACAGCGATTTCTCCCCTGTTTGCAATTAGCAGTTTTTTAATCATCCTGTTACCGCTCCTTATTCTGCTTTTACTAAAAATAATGGCTGGCCGTATTCTACCAATTGGCCATCTTTCACTAGTACTTCAACAATTTCCCCATTGACTTCAGCTTCGATTTCATTGAATAGCTTCATTGCTTCTACGATACAAACAATCGAGTCACTAGAAACCTTAGAACCCGCCTTTACATATGGATCTGAATCTGGTGATGAGGATTGATAGAATGTTCCAACCATTGGAGAAACAATTTTATGTAGGTTCTTCGTATTAGCCTCTGCTTCCTTAACAGGTTCTTGAACAGCAGTTTCAACTGGAACCTGTTGAACAGCCGCAGTTTGTACTGGCTGTGGAACTTGAACTTCCTGAACTGCAATCTTCGCTGGCTGAACAACAACTGCTTCAGCCGTATTCTTTTTCATTTTTATTTTCGATCCTTCATGCTCATATACAAATTCATCAATATTTGACTGATCGACAAGCTTAATAAGCTCACGAATTTCTTGTACTTTTAACATATTGGGCACCCCTTGTTTTCACTTGAGTCCATATATTTCTGGCTAATTCACCTGATGAATAATGAACCCGTAGAATAATTTATGACTAGCTACTAATATCATACGATAAAATCTTGTTCAAATTCAATCATCTATTACGGTTATGAATAATAATTATGCCCAATTACCCTTTTCTCAACGAATTTTTTCCATATTTTCTAGCGATATGTTAAAAATTCGTGAATTTCCTCAGAGGAATTTCAAATAAAATAGCGAAATAATAATTCAAATGAACTAGGAATAGAGGAGCAGATAGAAAATGAGTTCGATACATGATATAAAAAGAGAAAATTTGATTCGAAAAAATTCCTTAATTATCAAAGCAGCCTTAGTATGTGTCGTTCTTGCTGCCATTGTCGATATTGTGATGAAGAAGGATTTGGCAGTCATTCTTTCCATTATTATCGCCGGTGGAGCAGGAGTCGGGATCGTTTCTTCCATGCATTATTTTAAAAAAGGAATATCCCTCATTCCATATTTATCTATTCTAATAGTTTCAATCGTTATATTTGTCATAATGGAAAATAGTGTATCCCCGACAGCCTATTTTTTAATTTATTTAGTTGTTGCCATGGCCGCTATTTATATGCAGCGAATTATCCTTTTGCTTGCTTTTATTCTAGGATTGGCGGTGATAACGGTTTTCACTTATTTACACCACGGTCAACTGCCACTTGAAATGAAAAATTATGTAACTATTTATTTACTCTATTTTCTTGTAACTATTCTGCTTTTTTTCCAGCTAACCTTATCTAATAAACTATCGGAACATATAGTTTCGGCACAAATCGAGACACAATTATTATTAGAAAATAATATTAAAATGAAAAAGACAGTCCAAAACAGTTCAACAGACCTCTTTTCCATGATTGAAAATGTGAAACAAATGAGTAAGGAAAATTATGAGGCAGCAGTAGAGATGAGCCATTCTATTGCAGAAATTTCCTCTGGCATTCAATTCCAAACTGATACTGTCCTTGACATTACCCATTCTCTTGACCGTGCTAATGGTCTAACAGATCGTGCAAGTATGCTTATAGAAAAACTTCATAATGATTCTATTGAAGCTGAGCAAATTACAGAAAAGGGACGGTCTCTCGTTCATCATTTAAGAAAAGATTTAGAGCACTCCTATAATGAGATGCATAAAGTGTATAATGAGATTTCTTCACTAGCGGACCTTGTGAATGAAACTTCCCATTTTTCAGCCAGCATTCGTGCAATAGCAGAGCAAACGAACCTATTGGCACTCAATGCATCCATAGAAGCAGCAAGGGCTGGGGAGAGTGGAAAGGGCTTCGCTGTCGTAGCTGAGGAAGTAAGGAAGCTAGCCGATACAACTGGAAAAACAGCTAAACAAATAACAGACAATCTTAATAGAATTATGATGAATACAGATGAAACGAAAAATAATGTTCAATTAGCAGGAAATAAAGTCAGCAGTAATCTTACACTTTCAGATGAAACCCATGGCGCATTTCTCGATGTGCATCAAAAATTTAGTCATCTAAAAGAGGATATTTCAAATTATGATTCCCTTACAAAAGATATTAATGAATCTTCTAAGTCTATCAGTAAGTCTGTTAACGAGTTTAGTGCTGTGATTGAACAAACTTGTTCAGCCTTACAAGAGCTTTCCGCAACAGTCGGTTTACAGACACAACACCATGAGCATTTAGTTCATGCTGCAGCAAATGCAAATAATTCAATGGAAGAGTTAATTAAGCTACAGGAAAAATAGCGGCGCCCCATGGGTTCCGCTATTTTTGCATCTATCAACGTTATTTACTTTGGAGCTTTAAACTCAACTGTAACTGCTTGAAGACCGCCAATTTCGTTATTTACTTCACGAATAATATCGTTTGCAGCTGAACGGGAAAGTTCCTTCGCTTTTACAGTCACACGGACATTTTTCCCCTCTGCACGTACTAGTACATCTTCGTAGTTCATTGAGCGAATTAACATTTCTAGCATTTCTTCTTTTTTAGCAAGGGCATCAAGCTGGTCAATCTGATCTTTTGCCGCGCTGATTTCCTCGGCAGGAAGCTCGGTATTGCCCATCTTAGCTGATAACTCTTCAATCATTTTACTGCGCTCATCATTAAGCTTCAGGCGTAAAGCTTCAAACATTTCATCACCAGATGCATTGGTAATGACTTGGCTATCGTCTAAATTCTCTGTTGCTGCTGTTTCGTTTGACTGATCAGCTTTTTCAGGCGTATTGGCCAAATTCTGGACATTTTGCTCAGGTGAGGTAATATAATACACCGACAATACTACGACTAAGCTCAACATCGTTAATAACCATACTGTTTGTTTTTTTAATAACATCATGAATCCCCCTTAGTTTTTTTGGGCATTACCGCAACTCTGTGGCTAGGTACATCCAAGACACGGGTTACTGCTTCTATAATCCATTTTTTAACTTGTATATTATCAGCCCCTTTTGCAACGACCAGAACCCCTCTAATTTTAGGTTTCTTTGTTTCTATTACAATTGGAACCTCTTCTTCTCCTCTTCTTGTAATGACTAGCTGCTCTTCATTTGAAATATCCTCGACATTTCTCTTGCCGCCTTCACGGTCGGTTTCGTCTGTAACTTGAGTCTTGCTAGTTCTGTTCTTCTCGAGAATCTTCGCTTCAGTCGCATCAACGTTAACAACTACAGTCGCATCCTCTACACCAATGATGGCATCGAGTGCTTCCTTCAACTGGGCTTCATATGACCTTTCATAAGCAGCAATCATGTCATTGCCTGCCTTCTGCTTCTGGCCAAATGCTGGTACATCCTCTTCCTCTTTCGCTTCCTGCTGATTATTCATGACAGGTATGTTTGCATTTGAAGACTTATCATTAAAGAACATATTGCTAATTAACATAATGGCTGCCCCAAAGAGAAGGACAAGAAGCAAATATTGATACTTCCCAGGCTTTTTATCAGGCTGATCGTCTTTAGAAAGCCATTTTTTCAATAATGTAAAAGGCCCTTTATCTTTATCCATCCTTTTTTAACTTCCCTCCTTCTACTCGAACTTCAATTTTTTCTTCATTCACATTCCATTTTTCTGCTAATAGTAAGGTAATTTTTTCAGTTCCGCTGCTTGGACTGTTCGAAGGAAGAGATTCCCGCGTATTGATTTCAACTTTTTTAACAACTTCAACAGCTTCCTTTTTCTCGTCTTTAGCCTTCAAACGCACTGTTACTTTTTGAAGGTTTTCCGGGAAAGTGTTATCGGCTTTTTCATTAACTTCAACATCAATTCTTGAAATTTCTAATTGATACTGTGCCATCAGCTCCTCTTCCACTAGCTTTTCTAATTGGACAGCCATGTCTTCTAGAATATATGCGTCTTGCCAGGCTTGTATTTCTCTTTTCTTCATTTCAATTGAATTTTCTAAGTTTTTTTCTCCCGGCCCTTCTATAGCTGGTACAGAAGCAAGCACTTTTTCGAAATCATTTGAAATGAGCTTTAAAACTGGTGTTAATATAACGGCAATCAGTAAAAGCCCTGTCACCATTTTTGTATACTTTTGCAGATTTGAATTTGGAAGCAGCATATCGATCACTGTGGCTAATAAGACAAATAAAATAATATTTGTAATCCATTCTTTAATAAATTCCATTTCGCTTACCCCCTACCTGACCATCATCGTCAAGTTTCCAGCTGCAATGATTACAGTGATACTTAAAAAGAACATGAGGGAAACAACGGCTAGTGCAGCAAAAACATAGATGACACTTTTACTGATTATGTCAAGGCAGGAGATAATAGGCCCGCCGCCTAAAGGCTGTAAAATAGCAGCCGCAAATTTATATATAAACGCAATCATGAGAATTTTGATTGCGGGAAATGCGGCAATTAGAATTAGGATGGCAACTCCAGCAATTCCTACTGTATTTTTAAGTAAGACAGAGGCACTAATGACAGTATCTGTAGCATCCGTAAACATTCTGCCGATCACCGGTATGAAATTGCCGGTAATAAATTTAGCCGTCCTAATTGCCACACCATCTGTTACAGCAGCAGATGCTCCTTGAACCGAAATAACGCCCAAGAATACTGTTAAAAACAGACCAAGCAGGGCAATACTCCAATTTCGCAATAAATTTGCGAGCTGAGTGACCTTGTAGTGATCAGACATGACACTGACTATACTGAGCAATGCCGATAGGAACAGTAAAGGCAATACAACATATTGGATTAATAAACCGCTGATATTCATTAAAAATAGAATGACTGGATGGAAAAATGCAGCGGATACAAGCCCTCCCGACGAGGCGATTAATGCGAGCAATAAAGGAATAAGCGCAAGTATAAAGGAAATCATCGTATCAATTGCTTCCTGAGTATAGCTAATGGCTATATGGAAACTGTTTAATGCCAAGATGATTAGAACCATAAATACGATTGCATAAGCAGCCTTGCTAACCGTGCTCTTTTCAAAGGAGTTTTGCAGAGATTGCAGAAACATACTGAATATTGTTAGTAATATTAGTGATCCTAATAGTTTTCCATTGACAATAAATTCATGGAAAATAAATTTCAAGAACCCTGATGACCAGTCTTTAAAGGAAAATTTCTTGTCTCCTTTTAGAAATTCATATAGACTTCCTTTTTGGCTTTCAGGCAAAAAACCTCCATACTCACTGCTGATTTTTTCCCAAAAACTTTTTAATTCATCTATATTGAGAGAATCCAGCTGAGCATTAACAAGTGCTTGCGGACTTACTGTTTTATTTACTTCTTCTGTTTGCGGAGAGGCTTGTACACTTGGTATTAGTAAAAAGAAGAATAGTAGATTGAGAAATAAAATTTTCTGCAGCCGTTGCTCCATCCGTTACACCTCATTTAAGAAAAATGCCGCACATCTATTTAGCTAGGTATCATTTTAATAATCGTTTCAATCATGACAGTTAATATCGGGATTGCCATTGCCAGAATAAGAATTTTTCCTCCTAGTTCAATTTTTGAAGCAATTGCTCCTTGGCCTGCATCCTTTGTAATTTGAGCCGCAAATTCAGCAATATAGGCGATGCCTATAATTTTTAAGATCGTTTCAATATAGATCATGTTCACTTTTGCATTGACTGCAATTCTTTCAATCATGTGAATAATGGCATAGATTTGATCGACTAAAAAAAGAAAAATCGCACAGCCAACAAATACAATGAGCAAAAAAGCAAAGTTTGGCTTTTGTTCCTTTACAATTAATGCAAGAAAGGTTGCTACAAGTGCGACTCCGACTATTTGCATAATTTCAATGGCAAAGACCTCCCTTAGCCCTGAAATAAAAACACCGATTTAATTTTCTGAAATAGGTCATCTACAATGGAGGCAACCATGAACAAAATATAAATAAATCCAAACAGTGTCACCCACTGGGCATATTCCTTTTTTCCAACTTGATCGAGAATGGTATGCAGAAAAGCGACAACAATTCCCACACCCGCAATTTTGAAAATAATATCAACCTCAAGGCCCATCCTTTTCCCTCCTATGAAAATCAAGCAGCATGCTTCGCTCCAAGTACGTGTTTCCGTCATTTACATTAATAAAATGATTAATAACAATCCTGATAGAAATCCTAGACTTTTCACCATCTTTTCATATTTAGCTTGTTTGTCGTAGGCATCATTCTCTTCTCGTTCTAAGTGTGATAATGTCAGCATGATTTGCTTTTGCTGCGACTTTCGATCATGGCGGCCTAATGTTTCTCCAAATTGTTTCATTATTTCAAATTCGCCTTGTTTCAAAGCGGTCTTCTTCCAAATTTCCTTTAAGCTTTGTTCCCATGCATCCCTTACCGTTGTTTCAGTATTTGTAAGTTTTATTGCGAAATTTTCAAAGAACCAGGATAATGGCTTTGCCGATTGAACCGAGAGTCTCCTTGCCGCTTCATGCAATGGAGTATGCCCATACATAATTTCAGCTTCTAAAGACTGTAAGGCTGATTTCAACTGCCTAAGCTGGCGAGGCCGTTCATGCAGATGCCTAGATGCTTCAAAACCCGCCCATGTCGTGGCAACGATAATCAAGACGGCACCAATTAATTTCATCATTTAGGTCACTCTCACTTCATTTATAATCCCTTTTCCATTCCCATCCTTTAAGCCAGCTACAGTTCCAGGGCCATTTTTTCTATTTAACTCAATAAACCGCTGAAATATTCCCATCTCTAGGACAGGCCTCATCGTGGGCCTCTTTCGTATTTCTTCTAATGAGTTACCGTGTGTAGTCATGATGAGCTTAATTCCTGCATTCACAGCCTCCATGATTGCTTCTGCATCTTCTTTTCTCCCGATTTCATCAACGATGAGTACTTCAGGACTCATTGAACGAATCATCATCATCATGCCCTCCACTTTTGGGCAAGCATCCAAAACGTCTATTCGCGGACCGAATGTCATTTGAGGAATGCCATTCACGCTTCCGGCAATTTCAGATCGCTCATCAATAATTCCAACCTTGTAGGCTGCAAACCGATTATTTTTGTCGCCGCTTGAAATAATTCTTGCAATATCACGAAGCAATGTTGTTTTTCCCGTTTGCGGCGGTCCAATGATCATCGTATGAAGCCAAGAGCCATTTTCTAGCAAGTTCGTAATCAATTTATCTGCTATCCCAATTTGTTCTCTTGCAATACGGATATTAAAGGAAGAAATATCTCTTATAGCCTTTACACTCCCATTCTCTAGGATGACTTTTCCCGCTAAACCGACCCGATGTCCGCCCTCAATCGTGATATAACCCCTGCGTAATTCTTCCTCAAGGGTATAAATAGAAAAATGGCTAATCTTATTTAACAAATTCAGGGCATCCTCTTGCTTTACAACATAGGGCAGAAATTGTGGTTTTCCTTTAATCGTTAATTCAAGCGGGCGATTAATTCGTACACGTATCTCTTCCAATTCATTTAAATGTGGAGGTGAAATATGCATCATTTTTTCAGAAATATTTTTCGGTAAAAAAGCTAGAATCGTTTCCAATGCGCTGATCCTCCTATATGGCTTTTCCTAGTCGGATGCTCTCCACTTATCCTGTCTAGCTTCGAGCACCATCGGCTCGAGGTCATAAGCCAATCCATCAAGAAGGTTAAAGGACAACCTTCTCGCTGGCTTGTCTTATGCTTGAGGCCGGCAGGATGCGGGTTATGCAGACGTTGCCACAGGACGTGGCGTTTTTAGTCTGCGTTCCTACTTAGCGGGTGCTCTCCGCTTTTCTATTTGGACTAGCATGTTTCTATTTAAAATGTATGCCTGCGTTGAAACATTATGACTTTGATTTAATGTGTTGTACTTTATTTAATCTTTTTATCTGAGTATTAAGTGCTGATTTCACAAAAAATAAAAGAAATGATCCAAAAGGAGACAAAAGAATAATGAGAAAAAATATATTTAGCCTTTTTCTAACTATTATCGTGATCGGACTGAGTTTTCACTCTAATAGTTATGCAGGAAGAAGTGAGCATCCTATAGTCAGGGAAATAGATTCCGCCCCAAAAAATGTCATTTTCTTAATTGGGGATGGGATGGGGATAGGGCAAATTGAGGTTGCCAGACAAATGGAATATGGGAAAGACGGTCGGCTTTTTCTTGAATCCCTTCCATTTGTTTCTCTTGTCCATACGTCTTCATATAATAATGCCGTTACTGATTCGGCTGCCGGGGGAACCGCTTTAGCTATTGGGAAAAAGACAAATAATGGAATGATCGGTGTAACAGCAAATGGGAATGAATCTGACAGTATTCTTGATGTATTTAAGAATCATGGAAAGAAAACAGGTGTGATCTCTACTAATACAGTTACAGATGCAACACCAGCAGCGTTTACTGCCAGTGTCAAAAACCGTTGGACTGGCCAAGATGAGATTGCTCACCAGCAGCTTAAAAATGAAGTAGATGTTTTGTTAGGTGGAGGGGCTGATTTCTTTCGGGCAGACCACCAAAATGGAAGGGATTTGATAAAAGAGGCTATTCATGAAGGGTATACTTTTGTTTCTAATCGTGATGAATTATTAGCAGCGAAAGGCATGAGAATGCTTGGTTTATTCAATCCTTCTTATATGAGTTTTAAATTAGATCGAAAATTTTTAACCAGCCAAGAACCAAACTTAAAAGAAATGACTGCAAAAGCGATTGAATTTTTAGCTAAAGAAGAAAAGGGTTTTTTTCTAATGTCTGAAGGAGCACGCATTGATCATGCCTCACATGCAGCAGATTTAACAAGTGTCTGGAAGGAAGTCATTGAATTTGACGATGCTGTGAAATATGCCGTGAATTGGGCAAGAAAGGAAGGAAACACACTCGTCCTCGTTGTTGCTGACCATGAAACAATGGGTATTTCTGCGACAGAGCCGCTAAACATTGAAGGGCTTAAAGAAGTGAAGGCCACACCTGAATATATGGTTAGTAAGTTTATCAGAAAAACTAATTCATTGGAGTTTGAAGCGAATAGTGTTCAAAACACGGTAAAAAAATATGCAAATATCGAATTAACTGCTAATGAAATTACTCAGTTGAATGATAGGGTAAGGAATGTACAAGGAGTTGTTTATCCTCAGCATCAGGCAGCTTGGGTATTAGGAAGTATAATAGCTAAACATTACCATGCGGGAATCGTTGACTCATCCATACGGTCCATAAGTTCCACAGGAGGTCATACCGCCAATCCAGTCCCGCTATTTGCATTTGGAAAGGGTGCAGAGGTTTTTAATGGTGTGCTAGATAATACGGATATCCCTAAGAAAATTGCTGAATTAATGGGATATGAATGGTGAGTAAAAAATATTGTTCGAATGTTCTATTTCCTATAGCCGTATATATTTACAAATCCCAATATACGGAAAGCGAGGGAAAAAATGATGTATTATCAACAGCCATCCTTTAGAACACCTCCTGCCGGTGGAAGAAAGAAAAATATCATCAGAGTTTCCGGCATAGGAAAGGTAACTGCGGCGCCAAATCGAGCAGAAATCACATTAGGTGTTTCGACAGAAGATATTCAATTAGAGAAAGCTCAAAACGATAATGCTGCCACAATAGGTAACATAAAAACCGCCATAAATTCAATAGGCATTCACGATGAGCAAATACGAACGGTGAATTATTCCATTTTTCCACAATATGATTATATAGAAGGTAAACAAACCTTCAGAGGTTACAGAGTAGAACATCTCCTGCTTATTACGATTGGTGATATGGAGAAGGCGGGATTAGTCGTTGATACGGCAGTAAAAAATGGAGCCAATATTATCACAGGCATTAAATTTTCTGTAAGTAATCCAATCCAATATGAACAACAGGCATTAGCTATTGCTGTTATCAATTCTTTTCAAAAGGCTGAAGCGATTGCAAAAACCTTAGGAGTTCAACTGAATAATACCCCTATTTTAATAACGGAAATGGGGCTGCAGCGCGGAGAACCTTTTCCGATTCATACAGCCGCTTTCGTTAAAAGTGAAGTTGCCACGGCAATTCAGCCAGGCACATTAGAAATGAGCAGTGAGATTTTAGCTGAATATTCTTACCTTCCATAAACATAAAAAAGCAATAACCGAGTGGTTATTGCTTAAGTATCCATATGTATAGCCGCCTTTGCCGCCGATTTATATGGAGTTTCATACCTGCTCCTCCAGGTGGGTGTCCGCAATTACTGCCAAAACGTCCTCTCATTGGAGGCATGTTTTTCAAGTAATGGTATTGAACTCCCTTAAAAAATATAAAGGTTGAAAACTTCATATACAAGCGTACAACGCAGCTTCTATATACTTATAATACGTAATATGGACGAAAACTTCAAGTGGAAATCATTTACAGCATAGGGCCATTAATAGGAATGACCCCTTTCAGATTCATTTATTTACGCCCTAGATACGTATGAGCCTTCATCTGTATTGATAATTAATTTATCACCTTGGTTGATGAAGAAAGGCACTTGAACGATAAGGCCCGTTTCAAGCTTCGCCGGCTTAGAACCGCCAGAAGCTGTATCCCCTTTAATACCTGGCTCTGTCTCGATTACTTCCAACTCAACTGTATTTGGAAGCTCCACTCCTAAAGTTTCAGTATTATACATCAAAATATGAACTTCCATGTTTTCTTTAAGAAATTTCAATTCATACTCAATGGCAGATGCCGGTAATTCAATTTGATCATATGATTCATTGTCCATAAAAACATGCTGGTCCCCATTAGCATATAGGTATTGCATTTTTCTATTATCAATTTGTGCTTTTGCAACTTTTTCACCCGCACGGAACGTTTTTTCCTGAACATTTCCATTACGAAGATTACGCAGTTTTGAACGTACGAAAGCTGCACCTTTCCCTGGTTTTACGTGTTGGAAATCCATTACACGCCAAATTCCGTTATCTACCTCGATCGTTAAGCCTGTACGAAAATCATTAACAGAAATCATTAAAAAATCCTCCTAATTGTCTAACATGTCTTTGCTAGCTCATTCGCCAAAAAGGGCGTACTTTAAAGCTATTTACATTATAAAATGATTAGTTCTTTTGTTGAATGAGTGAGCGATTCATTATGGTCTTTTGTAATAACCGTATCGTCTTCAATCCGAACTCCGCCAAGTCCAGGGATATATATGCCCGGCTCCACAGTTACGACCATACCAGGTTCTAGAATAACATCTGATTTAAAGGAAAGTGTTGGTCCTTCATGAACTTCCAGTCCAATCCCATGGCCAGTGGAGTGACCGAAGTTTTCCCCGTAACCCTTTTCAGTAATATAATCGCGTGTAAGAGCATCTGCTTCTTTTCCGCTCATTCCAGGCTTAATGCCATTCATACCTCGTAATTGTGCTTGAAGAACAATATCATAAATCTCTTTAAGCTTGGCGTCAGGCTCTCCAACTGCTAGAGTTCGAGTGATATCTGAAATATATCCATTATAATAAGCACCAAAATCTAATGTAACGAAATCGCCTTTTTCAATTACTTTGTCACTAGCTCGTCCATGCGGAAGTGCAGATCGGTAGCCGGAAGCAACGATAATATCAAAAGAAGATGAAGCAGCGCCAGCTTTTCTCATAAAGAACTCTAATTCATTCGACACATCAAGCTCCGTTATACCGGGACGAATGAATTCAAGAATATGTTTATATGCAGCATCCGCTATATCAGCTGCTGCCTTTAATATCTTAATCTCTGCCTCACTCTTAATCAAGCGTAACTTTTCAATTTCGCCAGATACAGGTACTAATTCTGTATCTACTGCCTTTTCATATGCTTTGTAAGCAGAAAAAGTTAAATGGTCCTGTTCAAAGCCAAGCTTTTTAATGCCTAGTTTCTTTGCTTGTTCAGCTACCTCATCAGGGATGGAGCCTGCATGTTTTACAATTTCATAGCCTTCACATTCCGCAGAAGCCTGCTCAATATAACGGAAATCAGTAATGAATTGTGCATTTTCCCCGCTGATCAGGACTACACCTGCAGAACCGGTAAAGTTTGTCATATATCGGCGATTATACTCACTTGTGATCAGCATACCATCAATGCCTAATCGTTCGAGAACCGATCGAAGTTTCTGAAGCTTTTCCATTTTTTCTTCTCCCCCTAAGTAAGCTGAATATCCCTATTTTCTAATAGTAAATGTACAGCTGAATAATTCACCAAGAACATTCTATCACAATTGAATTTATTTTAACTACCATGAAAAACCAAATTCGTTTAATCATTCACCTTTTCATATAGGATGATAGCCATTAGGATTTCGCCTCATTTTCCCTGCTTTCTTTATATTTCACTTCGCCCTCTTCATAAGATATCGAATATCCGACAAATACACCATATAATACATATAAACATATAGATGTAATAATCGTATTCCTCTTAAGTTCATGGAAAGGGCTTATCCCAGGAAAAATAGGATTTAGCACAAAAAAAACTAGCAGAAAAAGAACAATTCCATAAAAAACCCCTACCCAAATACTAGGCATCCTTCTTAGCAGGGCATAATAGATAAGTGCTGCTACAATAGAGATCACACCTATTATCAGAAGGGAAATGACTGTTCCGAGCCAGCTATCCTTCCAATCTCCAATTGTCCATGGATCTAATATGACCTTCGGGTGTATTTCTGTTAAATTAATAAAGTGAACAAAATAACCAATCCCGCTCCAAAGTATCCCTCCAATTAGTCCTGTTAATATAACCATCGTCAAGAAAGACATCGGCTTTTCACTTTGATTTTGATCAGTTTGTTTATCTTCTGCCATATTTTCCACCTCCATTTATATTATGTCCCTATGCCATTATTCACTTGCATGTCAAAATGAATTAAGGCTCCCTGCTTGATTAAATATATCTTCCTAAAAAAGTTAAATTATTTAAGATCAAATATTTAGTCATTCCTAGAGGTTTTTTTGGATTTCTAGTAGAATAAAGATAGGTACATACAGCTTTAGACGTATTCACATTTTGAACAAGGTTTTTCAAGCATACTTTATGTTTTGAACTAATAAGGTGATTTTGAAATGCACCCTTGTTTATTTAGCTGTTAAATTCCGAGTTCAAATTAGGTTGGTGCAATTACACATGTCAAAAAATCAAAAGCCTGTATACGGAGGTCAAGCAGTTGTAGAAGGAGTCATGTTTGGTGGAAAGCATCATTATGTCACTGCTGTCCGTCGCAAAGACGACTCTATAGAATATTTCGAGCTTCCCCGCAAATCGAATTCTTCCTTACAATTAATCAAAAAAATCCCATTTCTTCGAGGGATTGTTGCCATTATTGAGGCAAGCGCAAATGGCTCCAAGCATTTAAACTTTTCAACTGAAAGATATGATTTGGATCCAAGCGATGATGAAAAATTGAATGAACAAGAAGGCTCTAAATTAACTATGTGGCTAGGTGTAGCCGCGGTTGGTGTTCTTTCCTTTCTTTTCGGAAAGTTTATCTTTACTCTTGTTCCTGTTTTCTTAGCAGAGTTGACTAAGCCTATTTTCCCCGGACATTTTGCTCAAATCCTAGTAGAAGGCTTTTTTAAACTGCTGTTACTGCTTGCCTATATATACTTTGTGTCATTAACCCCTATCATCAAAAGGGTGTTTCAATACCATGGTGCAGAGCATAAAGTAATTAATGCTTTTGAAAACGGAAAAGAGCTAACAGTTGAAAATGTTCAAGCCCAATCAAGACTGCATTACCGCTGTGGAAGCAGCTTCATATTATTCACAGTTATTATTGGGGTTTTTGTATATTTACTCGTACCAACTGAACCATTATATGTACGTGTCCTCAACCGTCTTGCTCTTATTCCTGTAGTACTCGGCATTTCATTCGAGGTTCTGCAATTGACGAACAAAGTCAGAAATGTCCCAGTATTGAAATATTTGGGAATTCCAGGTCTTTGGCTGCAGCTTCTCACAACAAAGGAGCCAAAAGACGATCAAGTAGAGGTAGCGATTTTATCGTTTGAAAAATTATTAGAAAAAGAAAAGGCTTCAGAAGCACAATTAAAAACAGAAGAAATCGTTTAATTTTTTAATTTTCGTAAGTTTAAAAGAATGGAAAAATGCTCATCATGCTCATAGGGAGGTGGCTTTCTTGAAAAATCGGATTACACTATTGATTATCTCTGGTCTCGTTCTCCTAGCTGTTTTAGGAATAACAACCAGCATGATTACAGATCCTGCCGGTTTTTTGCGGAGAATAGCTGTCATTTTATTAGTTGGTGCTATCGTGTTTTACATCTTTCAACGTTTTAATAGAGCTAGCCCTAAGAAACAAGAGCAGCGAGCATTTATTCGAGCAGCAAAGAAATCAAAGAAACGTTTTCATAAGCCCGATGCTGGAAAGGGTAGCAGCAGCCGCAAGGCAAACTCCGGTTCTTTAACTTCCATTAAAAGGACTAGAAAAAAATCTTCAACACATTTAACTGTTATTGAAGGAAAAAAAGGCAAAAAGAAAGATCGAGCTTCGCTTTAACTGGCTCGATCTTTTTATTTTACTAATAACTCCATTGTGAGAAGAATTGCTTTGTACACTTTTTACCTAAATCAACAAGTTGTTGCTTTTTCTCAGGGGTTAAATGAAATTCAGTCGTTAATACTCCTTCTGTCGGGATAAAAATAATATTACTAGCATGTTTTCTAGAAATATATCGAGAGTCATGAGCCTCTTTCATTGTCTCAAACAAAGCTTCAAACATTTGAATCGCATTTCGGATTTTATGCTGGGGATGTTCACTAATACTATGGCTTAATTGAACACCTAACACTGGCCGTACTTTATTGACATTATCATTATCAAATAAGAACATTGGAAAGTTGCTTAATACACCGCCATCCACGATGATATTTGCGTTACGTTTAGTATATAGCTTTACTGGTTCGAAAAAATATGGAAGGCTGCAGCTCATGCGGATCGCTTTTGCAACAGAAAATGCCCCCGGGTCAATCCCATACTTAATTAAGTCATCAGGCAATACGATAAGTTGACCATTCGTTAAATCTGACGCTATGACACGCAACGCTTGTGGAGGAAGATCCGAAAAATCCCTTACTCCCTTGGCCGCAAGCTTTTCAGCCAACCATTTCTCAAGCTCATCGCCTTTATATAAGCCTAGACGCCAAAAAAGAAAAATCCATTTTGTAACGGCAAAAGGAAGATACGTCTTTCGTGGATCAAGAAATTTTTTCAGTTGTAATTCATCAAGCATTTCGTAAATCTCTTTACTTGAATAATTAGCCGCAATTAAAGACGCTATGATAGATCCGGCACTTGTACCTGCCAGTCTTTTAAAGCGGAAACCCCTCTTTTCGATTTCTTCATAGGCACCGATTAGCGCAAAACCTTTAATGCCTCCTCCTGAAAAAACACCATCTATATACATGGCAGCCACCCCTGTCGATGTATTAATACATTTTTAATCGATGGCTTATGAAATTAGTACGGGGGACAAAATGTATTTTTCAAATACCAGCAATTAATAAGCAAAAATTGGATTAAGCTTCAGACAGTTGAGAAAATAATAAAACAATGCCTACCAAGTTGTCTATCAAAAATGAAAGGACACCCGTGCCGTTATTCATGAAAATAACGGATTTATTGTCCGCATTAATTTCTTCAATTGCCACTGTTAATTGAAAAAGGACATAAAAAAGGAGGTACTAAATCTGATGCGATTTGTACCCCCGAAATTGATTCCATATAAGGCTTATCCCCTTTGGGCCGGAACCCATTAAGATAAGTTTTTATCCTTTATTTGCATTAATTTATTATTATAAACCGCACTTTAATTGGGCATTGCAGTTCGTACAAGTATTACATCCACCGATTTCTTCTACATTACCTTTACGGCATACTGGGCAAGTGTTTCCTACTTCTGAGCCAATGACGTTTGTTGAACGAAGATCATTGATGGTGTCAACAAGCACAACATGCTGCTTCGTTTTTTCTTTTTTCCCGAAGCTCGTTTCTTCAAAGCTGTTTTCTTCAGCCTTCAACGTTAGAACCTGTGAATCACGAGAACCATCAACGTATACAGTTCCACCTTTTGCTCCACCGCGATACAGGCGCTCATACACTTTTTCAACCTGCTCTACGCTGTAGCCTTTTGGTGCATTAACGGTTTTACTAATAGAGCTATCAATCCAGCGTTGGATAATACATTGCACATCCGCATGTGCTTCAGGTGCTAAATCCATCGCTGCTATAAACCAATCTGGCAGATTATTTGGATCTGCTTGACTGTTTTTATCTAAATACTCTTGAACGATATCAGCTTTTACTTCAATGAATTTTCCGAGACGACCGCTTCTGAAGTAAGAGAATGAGAAGTAAGGTTCAAGTCCTGTTGATACACCAACCATTGTTCCTGTGCTCACAATTGTTACTCTCTATTTCTAGAGGGCAGGATTATTATTACCTGCTCCATATGTCGCCATATGGGTCAGACTATATCATCAACCATTTGAAATGGTTGCTCGGCATGTAGTCGTTGAGGGGTCAGCCACGACTTCCCTGCGGATTGCCTGGTAGACAATTGAGTCAACACTTTTGCATTTTTACCTAATTGTTCGCTGGCAAGGCGAGGTAGCAAAAGATACGCCAGGGTTTCCCGCATATAGCCAAGTTTACGCTACGTTTTTACAAATGTAGGGGGCAACATGTTTACCCGTAGGAGCAACGGTTAGCAAATGAGAATTACGAATACCATTTTCAAGGATAGCTTCTCGGATATCCTCAGGCATTTTCTGCATGAATCCTGTCTCAGTAAAGGCTTTTCGCAATCTATTTGTTTCATTTTCTGTTTCAGCAGTTAAGAATGGGAAGCTTCCCTTTTCTTTTGCGAGTTCTACAGAAGCACGGTATGCTGTTGTCGCAATTGTTTCGAATACTTTATCGACAAGCTCATTGCCTTTTTCAGAACCATATTCAGTCTCACAATAAATTAATAAGTCATGAAGACCCATTACACCAAGACCAACACGGCGCTCGCCAAGGGCTTGCTTTTTATTGTCTTCTAAGAAGTATGGCGTGGCATTAATGACATTATCCTGCATTCTGACTCCAACTTCGACTGTTCGCTTTAACTTTTCAAAATTAACTGTTTTATTGTCTTTATCCGCCATTTCAGCTAAATTGACAGCGGCTAAATTACAAACACTATACGGTGCGAGAGGCTGCTCTCCGCATGGGTTTGTTGCTACTACCTTCTGTCCATACGCTTTAGCATTCGTCATGTCGTTAGCATTGTCGATGAAGAAAATTCCTGGCTCTGCTGAGTAAGTAGCGCAAATATTAATTAAGTTCCAAAGCTCTTTCGCTTTGATTTTGCGGTAAACTCGTACCTTATGACCAAGCTTTTCCCATTCACGAACATCTCCAACTTTATGCCATTCTTCATTATAAATGCTCATTTCCTCTTTATCATAAGCTTCTACATCTGGGAAGCGAAGTTCATATTCAGCATCATTCTCAACCGCATCCATGAATTCCTTTGTTAAACATACAGAAATGTTGGCTCCTGTAAGGAATTCAGAATTATGAACAGAATAATTACCGCCCATTTCAAGCTTATCTTCTGCATCATGAATAATTTTCTCGCTGAATCCACCATATCCAGGAATATTTTTATAATTAATTATTCCTTGGTACATAGCAATCTCTTGCTCAGTGAAAGGAGTAAATTTCAGTTTTTCTTTCGCATATTTTTTGATCATTTCATCATTTGTCGTTTCAAGAAGGAATCTTAAGATTCTTGGGTTTTGCATTTTTGAAATGATAAATTCAATAATGTCAGGATGCCAATCCGCCAGCATAATCATTTGCGCACCGCGTCGCGACCCACCTTGCTCTACAAGATGCGTCAGTTTAGCAATATCATCCAGCCAAGATACTGACCCAGATGATTTACCATTCACGCCCTTTGCCAGTGTATTGCGTGGTCTTAATGTTGAACCATTCGTTCCAACCCCGCCTCCTCGGCTCATGATTTCCATCACCTGCTTGCGGTGCTCGGAAATGCCTTCACGGGAATCAGCGACAAACGGCATAACGTAACAATTAAAATACGTTACATCCGTATCCGCTCCCGCTCCGTAAAGAACACGGCCAGCTGGAATAAAATTCAAGCTAGAAAGCTCTTGATAGAACTTTTCGAACCATTCTTGCCTTTTTTCTTCTGTTGCCTCAACAGAAGCTAAGCCAGTTGCGTTACGTTTCGCAATTTGCTCATAAAAAAGCTCTAGCGGTTTTTCAATGACATCTAGAGATTTCTTGATGAGTCCTGTTTTTACTTNNCTCGATAGTCTTCTTCCACTAGAACTGTTGCAGCTTTGTTTTCCCAATCAATATCTACAATGTAACCGAGCCCTCTGGCAGGGAATTTTGGATCTTCTTTGATGGTGAGTACGACAAAGTCCCCATTAGTTAAGGTGATTTTTTCCGTATCCTTAAATGTATACCTATCAAGCATAACTAAACGGGAGACCCCTTTGTGGGTCATTTTCATATCAGAGGTGATAGGATGAACTTGAGGAAATAATCGAATGTCCTGGTTTAAACGATCAATATTTAAACTCATTTTTTGTCCTAATGCTACAGACATTTTTACAACTCCTTCAAAATATGATATTCAATTTTTTAATATGAAACTAGGATTTGGCAGATTCTAGTTGTTTTTATTAATACACTTAAGGTATCATATCAAAAATCTAAAATCAATAAATAAATCTATATATAGTAGTGAAAATATTTCTTGCACTACTACATATTGTGTTTGATTCACGTTTATTTTTTTTTGTCAAAATCAAAAAAAACTAGAATCGGGAGAAAATAAAAGATAATCCTAGTTAATAGACAGATTTAGACAAAATTTAATATATTTCGCGGCTTGCATTTATTCTGCACAAAAAAAAGCATGTCCTGAGCAAACCACTACAATTGGTTATCTCCACAAAAACAAGGATGACTCAAAGTTAAAGAGTCACCCTCTGCATTCTCTGTTTATTTCTCTTCATCCTTAGGAATAAAATCAAAAATCTTCCCGGAATCAAAACTGTCAACTAGTCGATTTAGCCATTCATAATAGCGAAGTGCATCCTTCAATTTCTCCATATCAATTCTGGCAGCCATACGAATTTCCTCATCTGTTTCCTCAGAGTTAACTAATGACTCAAGCTCTCTTAATGATTTTTTCATGGCTGACACATTCATTGAAATTCCTGCCCTCCATTTAATCGTAAAAAAGTCGGTGAAGGTTTGATACCAATCTTCCTCCGCTTGATATAGATCCTTTCTAATTCCCTTTTTCCAAATCTTTTCTACCATCTTAAGCTCAAGCAGCGTTCTTACAGAAGTACTCATACTTGTTTTGCTCATACCGAGTTCTTCTTTCATTTCATCTAGAGTCAATGGCTGATCGTGAAAATACAACATTCCATATAATCGCCCAACCGAATCGGTAACACCGTATAAGTTCATATTCATAGCAATCGTTTCAATAACACGCTCACGTGCGTGCTCAAGCTGTTCTTTTCCATTCATGTAAACATTCACATCCATAAATGTAAATTTATTTTATTTGTATTTGAAAAACCTTATTTTTGAAAATTGGCTGATCATTTTATAGATTAACATGTTTTTTTTGAAAGTAAAGCTGCTTTTGATTATGGAAATGGCAGTAAATGAAAGGGATTGTAAGGAAACGCTAATTACAGTACGTTCAGTTTTAACTGTACAAACTTTACGGATTAATATGAAAGAATATCGACTTTGCCCTTTAGTTGCTAAAACTTATACAATTAAAAAGTCTTAATGCTCGGCGTGAATATAAACGAGGTGAATGATTTGAGTGATAAAAACGCGAAATTAAGTGTGAGAAATGTAACAAAAATATTCGGAAGGAATGGAAGAAAAGCATTACAGCTTCTAAATGAAGGAAACAGCAAAAGTGAAATTCTAAAAAAGACCGGTGCGACAGTAGGTGTAAACAAGGCAAATTTTCATGTTTATACCGGAGAAATCTTTGTCATTATGGGACTTTCAGGAAGCGGTAAATCCACATTAGTTCGTATGCTTAACCGGCTTATTGACCCATCTGTTGGCGAAGTATTGATTGACGGAAAAGATATTACGAAAATGAAAAAAGACGAGCTAAGGGAAGTTCGCCGAAAAAAAATAAGTATGGTTTTTCAGAAATTTGCCTTATTACCCCATCGGACTGTGCTAGAAAATACGGAGTACGGTTTAGAAATTCAAGGGGTAAATAAGGAGCAAAGGAAACAAAAGGCATTAACTGCTTTAAAACTTGTAAATCTTGAAGGATATGAAAACCAATTTCCTGATCAGTTAAGTGGGGGAATGCAGCTGCGTGTCGGGTTAGCAAGAGCGCTCGCTAACGATCCGGATATTTTATTAATGGACGAAGCCTTTAGCGCATTGGATCCATTAATTCGGAAGGACATGCAAGATGAATTAACAGAGCTTCAATCAAAAATGGAAAAAACGATTGTATTTATTACCCATGATTTAGATGAGGCCCTTAGAATCGGCGATCGCATTGCGTTAATGAAAGACGGGGAAATTGTTCAAATCGGCACTCCCGAAGAAATATTAATGAATCCTTCAAACAAGTATGTTGAACGCTTTGTCGAAGATGTAGACTTGTCTAAAGTATTGACTGCAAACCATGTTATGAAAAGAGCAGAAACCGTACAAATCGACAAAGGTCCTCGAGTTGCTTTGCAAATGATGAGGGAGCTCGGAATTTCTAGTATATACGCAGTAGATAAGAAAAAATCTCTCCTTGGAGTAATTCATGCAGCCGATGCAAAATCAGCTGCTGAGCATAGTAAAACCTTGTTTAACATCCTCGATAAAAAGGTGCAAAAGGTTGCAGGAGATACATTATTAGCAAACTTGTTTGATAAAGTATCGACTGCAACGATTCCAGTTGCTGTTGTAGATGAAAATGACCGCCTTCAAGGCATACTTGTCCGTGGTGCAGTAATCGGCGCCCTAGCTGGGAATAATGACGTAATCAATGATTTTGAAAAAGCAAAAGAGGAAGCGGCTGTAAGTCAAACCGATAAAGGGGTGATCAAATGGAAAGCGTAATGCCAAAACTGCCGATTGCAAAATGGATGGATCAATTTGTTGATTGGCTGACAATTACCTTCGAAGTAGCCTTCGATGGCATTTCTACAGTCCTTGAAAGTGTTGTTGATGGCCTAGTTGCAGGCTTAAGTTTTATTCCATTCTATCTATTTATGATTCTATTAGCATTAATAGCCTGGAAGCTATCATCAAAAGGAATGGCACTGTTTACTTTTATTGGCTTGTTCCTCATCTATAATTTAGGCTACTGGGAACCGATGCTTGAAACACTCGCGTTAGTATTAGCAGCTGTATTTCTATCCGTTCTAATCGGGGTTCCTGCGGGAATTTGGGCTTCTCAAAGTAAACGGGTGAAAAAGATTGTTACACCGATGTTAGATTTTATGCAAACAATGCCTGCTTTCGTCTATTTAATTCCGGCTATCTTCTTCTTTAATATTGGTGTTGTTCCAGGTGTTGTTGCATCCGTTATTTTCGCTATGCCGCCAACGATAAGATTAACGATACTCGGCATTCAACAAGTCCCTGCTGATATTATTGAAGCAACTGAAAGCTTCGGCTCTACGACAAGTCAGCGCCTCATCAAAGTTCAGCTCCCGCTTGCCATGCCTACGATTATGGCAGGGATTAACCAAAGCATTATGCTTGCGTTATCAATGGTCGTCATCGCATCGATGGTAGGTGCACCAGGACTAGGTGCTGATGTGTATCGTGCTGTTACACAAATTCAAATCGGTAAAGGTTTTGAGGCTGGTCTAGCGATCGTGGTTATTGCCATAATCCTCGACCGGATTACCCAAAATATAGGAATGAAAAAACAAGGGGGAAATATGTAATGAAGAAAAAATGGATGTCTGCACTAATGATTCCTGTCCTCGCATTAGGACTTGCTGCTTGCAGTTCAGATGAAGCAGGTAATAACGGAGATAAGGCCGAAAAAGGAGCTTCTAATCAATCTGTAGGTGACAGCGTTGATTACAAGATCATCGGGATTGATCCAGGTGCTGGAATCATGAAAGCAACAGAAGCTGCTGTTAAGGAATATGAGCTAAATGACTGGGATGTCGTTGAAGGTTCAGGTGCCGCAATGACTGCTGCATTAAAAAAAGCCTATGCCAAGGAAGAGCCAATCATTATCACTGGCTGGACTCCACATTGGAAATTCTCTAAATTTGATTTAAAATATTTAGAGGATCCTAAAGGTGTATACGGTGGCGAAGAGAATATTCATACAATTGCACGTTTAGGGCTTGCTGATGATTACCCATCAGCCTACAAGTTTCTTGACCAATTCAATTGGACTTCAGAAGAAATGGCTGACGTAATGGTAAAAGTAACAGATGGTGAAGATCCGGAAAAGGCTGCTAAAGCTTGGGTTGAAGCAAATGCTGATAAAGTGAGCGAATGGACTGAAGGCGTAGATAAGGTAGATGGTGACAAAATTACACTTGGTTATGTAGCTTGGGACAGTGAAATTGCTAGTACTAACGTAATCTCAACCGTGTTAACAGACCTCGGATACGAAGTCACACTTCGACAAATCGAAGCAGGCCCACTATGGGCTGGTGTTGCTGACGGAAGCCTAGACGCAAGTGTCGCTGCCTGGCTGCCTGTCACACATGCTGATTACAATGAAAAATTCGATGGCAAATTCGAAGACTTAGGTCCGAATATGGAAGGGACAAAAATTGGGCTAGTCGTTCCCGCTTATATGGAAATCGATTCTATTGAAGATTTGAAAAAATAATCGTAAAAAAAGACAATNNATTGTCTTTTTTTACGATTCTTAACACATTTCACGTTCCCGCTCTGTCAGCGGTTTTTCAAGAAATGAGTCCTCTTTAATTTATCCAACTTGTACTTCTTTTTGCTTCTGACTCTCTACCATATTAACGAATATTTGAAGAAAACGAGTATCAGAAGTTAACTCTGGATGGAAAGCACAAGCAAGAACATTCCCTTCTCTTGCCGCAACAATTCTCTCATCATATTTTGCTAAAACCTCTACATTTTCACCGGTACTTTCAATAAATGGTGCACGAATAAAAACAGCCTTATAAGGATCGTCAATACCAGCTATATTAAGATTTGCTTCAAAGCTAGCAACTTGCCGGCCAAACGCATTTCTTTTTACAGTAATATCCATGATTTGCAGGTGGGATTCCTCTGAACCAACAAGTTTCTTCGCAACTAATACCATTCCAGCACAAGTTCCAAAAATGGGTTTTCCGGCCGTATAGAATTCTTTTAATGGATCGAAAAAATTGTAGCGGTCGATAAGATTTCGCATAGTTGTACTCTCACCGCCAGGGAGAATCAGTCCATTAATTCGTTCAAGCTGTTCTGGTTTCTTTACAACAACAGCCTTTAATCCCAAGGTTTCAATTTGTTTTACATGCTCCGCAACGGCACCCTGCAGTCCTAAAACCCCGATTGTTGTCATATTACCAGCCACGCTCCTGCATTCTGTCTTCAAGAGACAGCTTGGAAATATCAATTCCTTTCATTGCAGCTCCTAGCTCTTTAGAAAGCTTCCCAATTAAATCGTAATCAGTGTAATAAGTTGTAGCTTGAACAATGGCACTTGCAAATTTTTCAGGATTTTCGGATTTAAAGATACCTGAACCAACAAACACTCCATCAGCACCAAGCTCCATCATTAATGCAGCATCAGCAGGAGTAGCAATACCACCAGCAGCAAAGTTAACAACTGGCAGCTTTCCTAGTTCTTTAATTTGCTTTAAAATTTCAAAAGACGCACCAAGAACTTTTGCTTCTGTCATTAATTCATCATTACTCATCACAGAAATTTTGCGAACCTGCGCATTTACTTTACGCATATGTCGAACCGCTTCCACAATATTACCTGTACCAGGCTCACCTTTAGTACGCAGCATTGCTGCACCCTCGCCAATACGGCGTGCAGCTTCTCCAAGATCACGGCAGCCACAAACAAACGGTACAGTGAAATCACTCTTCAATAAATGGAACTCTTCGTCTGCAGGCGTTAATACTTCACTTTCGTCAATGTAGTCAACACCCATAGCTTCTAATACTCTTGCCTCCACAATATGACCAATACGAGCTTTAGCCATTACTGGGATGGATACTGCATTCATTACTTCTTCAACAATTCGAGGGTCTGCCATTCTTGCAACCCCTCCCGCAGCGCGGATATCAGAAGGCACTCTTTCCAATGCCATTACAGCCACAGCACCTGCCGCTTCCGCTACTCTTGCTTGCTCTGCGTTGACAACATCCATAATAACGCCGCCTTTTTGCATTTGAGCCATGCCTCTTTTTACAGTTTCAGTTCCTAATAATTTTTCCATACTTCACACTCCATCTCATTAACTATTGTATTTTAC